>CAYZGY010000365.1:0-7821 GCA_964478085.1 uncultured Planctomycetia bacterium | reverse complement strand
CGGCGCGAGCACGCCGATCCGCTGCTCGATCACACGACGCTTCAGAAGCTCGAGGCCGAGCACGCGCAGGTCGCGAAGGAGAAGCCGCGCGGGCGTTACGGTCGGGGCGAGTCGTGGAATTACCTCGACTACTTGGACCCTCCTGAGAAGAGTTCGCGCTGATCGGCTTGACCCCGTGATCACCGATTTCTATGATGTTCGCGGAGCTATGCTTAGAGTGATTCGAAGAGCACATTCGCGTGACGGTCTTCTCTTCCGCGTCGGGCTCCTCCGGCCCGTGGTGATCGCGTTCGTCATCGCCCCTCTGTCGCTACACGCCGAGACGGTCATTCGCGTCAGTCCCGAAGCGATCGTCATCGACGGACCCGACGCGACGCAGCAGATCCTCGTCTACGTCGAAGCCGCTCGCGATCGAACGCGTACGGCGACGTTTGAAGCGATCGACACGAGTATCGTGCGAGTCGACTCGAAGGGTCTCGTCTTTCCTCGTCGCGACGGCGAGACTCAGGTCGTCGTCCGCAGTGACGGCTCCGAGCGACGGATACCGGTCACGGTGCGCGGCGTCGACTCGCCCGCGCCCGCGTCGTTCGAGTTCGACATCGTTCCGATCCTCACGAAGGCCTCGTGCAATACGAGCGGCTGTCATGGAAAGATCGGCGGACAGAACGGCTTCCAGCTCAGCCTCTTCGGTTTCGATGCGGCGGCCGATCACGAAGCGATCGTCAAGGCCGCACGTGGTCGGCGCGTCTCGGGCGCGTCTCCCGAGCATTCGCTCTTCCTGCGCAAGGCGACCGCCGAGATTCCGCACGGCGGCGGCGAGAAGATCGCGCGTGACGGGCCGTTCTACCGACGCATCGCTCGTTGGATGAGCTCGGGGTCGCCGTATCGCAACGAATCGGTGACGCCAGCGATCCGCATCGAGGTCGAGCCAGGCGAGATCGTCCTGACGCCGAAGGGCGCGCAACAGCTTCGTGTCACGGCCGTACACGAGGACGGTCGTCGGCGTTGTGTGACCATCGAGGCCGAGTACCGCTCGAACAACGAGACGATCGCCGCCGTCGATGCTGACGGCTACGTACGCGCGGGCGAGGTCGCGGGCGAAGCTGCGATTCTCGTGCGCTACGCGGGACTCGTGACGGTCAGTCGCGTGACCGTGCCACGACGAATGGAGGATCCGTTCGTCCGTCCGCCCGAACGGAACTTCATCGACAAGCTCGTCTGGGACAAGCTCGAGAAGCTCGGTATCCGCCCGAGCGAGCTCGCGGACGACGCGACGTTCCTTCGCCGTGCCTACGTCGACGTGATCGGTCGCTTGCCGACACCCGATGAGGCGCGTGTCTTCCTCGCGAGTACCGACGAGGCGAAACGAGACCGCCTCGTCGAATCGCTCCTCTCCCGTCCCGAGTACGCCGAGTACCAGGCGCTTCGCTGGGCGGACATCCTTCGCGTCGACAAGGACAAGATCACGTCGCAGGGCGCCGTCGCGATGACGCGTTGGCTGAAGCGGCAGTTTCGCGAGAACACTCCGTACGACGAGTTTGTCGAGCGAATCGTCACGGCGCGAGGAAGCACGCTCGCCGAAGGGCCCGCCGCGTTCTTCCACGTGCTCGACAATCCCGAGAAGCTCGGTCGATCGGTCAGCCAGCTCTTCCTCGGCGTTCGCATCGAATGCGCGCAGTGCCACCAGCACCCCTTCGAGACGTGGGGGCAGGAGGACTACTTCGCGTTTGCCGGATTCTTCAGCGGCGTCGGCCGCAAGAACCTGCCGACCGGCGGCCAGGCGATCCTCGCGAGGGCCGGGGCCGACCTCGAGCACCCGCGAAGCGGCCGGCCTGTGCCGACGGCCGCGCTCGGGTCGACGGCTGCCGCGTTCGAGGCCGGACAGGATCGTCGAGCCGTGCTCGCCTCGTGGATGACGTCTCGCGAGAATCCGTTCTTCGCTCGCTCGATCGTCAATCGCCTCTGGGCGCACTACTTCGGTCGCGGGCTCGTCGAGCCGATCGACGATCTGCGCGCGACGAATCCCGCGACGAACGAGGCGCTCTTCGAGGCGCTCGTCGAGCATCTCTACGAGGTCGACTTCGATCTCAAGAAGTTCACGCGCACGCTTCTCGCGTCTCGCGTCTACCAGCTCAGCACGGTGCCGAACGAGACGAACGAGCTCGACGAGCAGAACTTTTCGCGCGCACGATTCAAGGCGCTGCCGGCCGAGGTGCTTCTCGATGCGATCTCCGACGCGACGGGAGTTCCCGAGGAATTCAACGGCTGGCCGACGGGCGCACGTGCCGTCGAGCTTTGGGACAACCACGTGCCGTCGTACTTTCTGCGGATCTTCGGTCGTCCGCAGCGCGTGAGCGTCTGCGAGTGCGAGCGGGGCAACGAGCCGAGCGTCGCGCAGGCGCTCCACCTGATGAACGCGCCGGAAGTCGCCGAGAAGATCGAGCACCCGCGCGGGCGTGCACGACGACTCGCCACGAGCGGCGCTGGTCCGCAAGAGATTATCGAGGAGCTCTACCTCGCGACCCACTCGCGGTTTCCGAGCCGCGAGGAGCGGGAGATCTTCCGCGATGCCTTCGACGGTCGCGAAGTCGACACGAAAACCGGAGCCGAAGACGTGCTTTGGACTCTCCTCAACATGAAAGAGTTCATCTACAATCACTGACGATCGCCGACACAAGCAGCGAGAGCGAAGGGACGAGCGATGCTCAAATTCGATGCGAACCAGGGAGTGAGTCGAAGGAACGCGATCCGCGTGGGGGGAAGGGGACTCTTCGGCGGCTTGGGCTTACCGCAGCTCTTGGCGCTCGAAACGCAGGCGGGAGAAAGAACGCCTCGACCCGCGGCCAAGGCGAAGTCCTGCATCTTTCTCTTCCTCGAAGGCGGTCCGAGTCACATCGATCTCTGGGATCTCAAGCCCGACGCGCCGAAAGAGGTCCGTGGTCCGTACAGTCCGATCCCGACGAACGTCACTGGAACGTACGTGGGCGAGCTGATGCCGCTCTCGGCGAAGATCGCTGACAAGTACACGATCCTCCGCAGCCACAGTCACCGCGACAACGGCCACCAGACCGGCTACCACTACGTCATGACCGGCTACCGACCGAGCTTCGGTGACGGCCAGGCGAAGGGGATCCCGACGAACGAGCTCTACCCGTCGATCGGATCGATCGTCTCGCGTGAGCTCGGCGCTGGCGGAGCCGTCCCTCCGTACGTCAACATGCCGAACCCGATGGGGCCGGGCGGCCCCGGTTTCTACGGCGCCGAGTACTCGCCGTTCATCATCGAGACCGATCCCGTGCAGCCCGACTTCCAAGTGCGCGATCTGAGTCCGGCGAGCTCGGAGTCCGAGGGAGTGAAGCTCGCGAAGGGCGAGGGGAGATTCCGGCTGCGACGCTCGTTGCTCGAGCGCGTCGAGAAGCTCCGTTCGAAGGGCGCGCTGACGGGACGCGCCGGCGCGATGAGCACGTACTACGAGAAGGCGCTCGACATCGTCACCTCCGAAGAAGCGAAGCGGGCTTTCGACATTCACGAGGAGCCCGAGTGGTTGCGCGAGTCGTACGGCTACACCTCCCTCGGTCAATGCGCCCTCCTCGGTCGTCGTCTCGTCGAGGCGGGTTGCCGTTTCGTCGGCATCGATCACGGATCGTGGGATACGCACGTCGACAACTTCTCGAGTCTCGAGACGGCGCTCGCGCCTCACGCCGATCGGGCCTTCACGGCGCTCGTGACCGATCTCTCGCAACGCGGGCTTCTCGACGAGACGCTCGTCGTCATGCTCGGCGAGATGGGGCGCACCCCGAAGATCAACAAGGACGCGGGGCGTGACCATTGGTCGCAAGCGCAGACCGTCCTCTTCGCCGGTGGTGGCGTCAAGCAGGGTGCGGTGGTCGGCTCGACCGACAAGCACGCGGCCGAAGTCACCTCGACGCCGGTCTCGATTCAGGATCTCTGGCGCACGATCTTCCACCTCATGGGAATCGACGCCGACAAGATCTACCACACACCGGTCGGTCGTCCCGTTCCGCTCGTGCGCGACGGACGCGTCGTCCGGGAGCTGCTCGCGTGAGAGTTTCACCTCTCAGTGTCCGGTCGGCGCTCGCGTTGGCGGCTTGTCTCGCGTGCGGAAGCCTGTTCGCTCAGAAAGCGCCCGAGCTCGGCTACGCGTTTCCGCCGGGTGCGCGTGCCGGCACGACCGTCGAGGTCGCGCTCGGAGGTTACGATTTCACGCCCGAAACCGACTTCTTCTGTCATACGCCCGGTGTTCGACTGACGATCCTGACGGAGCTCGGCGATCCGATCACGCAGGCTCCACCGTACTGGTTCGGCCCGCGTGGTCGAGCGGGCGCGATGCCGATCCCGCGAGAGTTTCGTGCGCGACTCGAGCTTTCCGAGGATCTTCCGGCCGGTCCGATCTACTGGCAAGCCGCGAACGCCAACGGCGCGAGCGCTACGGCGTCATTCTGGGTCAGCAGACCCGGGGACGGCGTCGAGGTCATCGAGAAGAGATGGCGAGACGATCCGCAGGCTCTCGCAACGCTTCCGGCGATCGTGTCGGGACGTCTCGGGCTCATCGCCGAGGTCGACAAGTACTCGATCGTCGCGAAGGCGGACGGCCCGATCTCCCTCGACCTCTTCGCGCGACGTATCGGCACGGATGTTCACGGTGTCCTTCGTATCCACGATGCCGACGGGCGGCTCCTCGCGGACGTCGCCGACACGGAAGGCGTCGACGCCGCGCTGACCTTCGCCGCGAAGAAGGGCGAGCGCTACACGATCAGTGTTCACGATCTCGACTTCCGCGGTCACCGTTCCTTCGTCTATCGGCTCGGCGTTCGTGCCGGGCCACGCGTCCTCGTGACGATGCCCGCTCGCGGCCGTCGTGGGACGACACAAGACCTGCACGTGCTCGGTGTCGGGCTCGAGACCGGCACGGCGAAGCTCGAACGGGTCACGCACCGCGTGAGCTTTCCCGACGGCGAGAACGACTCGATCACGTATCGACTCGCAAGCCCCTTCGGCGAGACGGCGCGTGTCGAGGTCGCGTCCTCGAACGTGTCGGAGGCTGTCGACATATCGGAGGACGACTCGGAGGCGGGCGATCGAGCCAAGGCGCGCGAACTGTCGATTCCGGGTGCGATGACGCGCCGCATGATCAGCGCTACCGAGCACTGCTATTCGTTCGTCGCGAAGAAGGGCGATGCTTGGAACGTCAGCGTCGAGGCACGCGCGATCGGCTCGTCGCTCGACATCGAGGTCGCCGTGCATTCCGAAGACGGCAAGCAGCTCGCGAAGAACGACGACGCGAACGGTTCGACCGACGCCGAGCTCGCGTTCAAGGTCCCGAGTGACGGAAAGTTCTTCGTCACGGTCGGCGAGATCTCCGGCAAGGCCGGGGCGCCTGACGCCATCTACCGCCTCGCCATCGATCGACCGCAGCCCGGTCTCGAGCTTTCGATTCCGCCACAGCTCAAGATTTCCGCCGGCGGCAAGGCTTCGCTCAAGGTCACGGCGAAGCGCCACGGCGGTCTTGCGGGAGCGATCGCGCTGACGCTGTCGGGTCTGCCCGACGGATTCGTCGCTGCGGAGAAGCTCGAGATTCCCGCGGGAAAGAGCGACCTCACGATCCCGATCGAGGCGACCGCCGCGGCGGGCACACCAGCGGCGCTTTTGCGGGTGCGAGGTGTGCTGCGAAACGCGGACACCGAGCTCGCGGCGCTCGCGACGGCCCCGGCCGGTGGTCACCGCTACGCGCGGCGTCCGGGTTCGCACCGTGTTCCGAGCTGTCTTCTCGCGACGACGATGGCTCCGCCCTTCAGCTTCGACGTCATCGGGCGCCAGCGCCAACGCGCCGTGCACCGTGGCACGACCTACCCGGCGCCGATCGTCGTCGAGCGCAAGGCCGGGTTTGACGGAGAGATCGAGCTCCACATGCTTGCGAAGCAGGGGCGTCACCGGCAGGGAATCTTCTCGCCGATGATCGCGGTCCCTCCGGGAGTCGATCGAGTCCCGTACCCGATCTTCCTTCCCGAGTGGCTCGAGACCGATCGAACGACACGCATGGTCGTCCTCGGTATGGCGAAGGTGCCCGACGCGAAGGGTCGTGTGCGCTACTTGACGAAGCCGATCACGTCCCGCATCACCATGATTCTCGAAGGAGCCGTGCTCAAGCTGGCGCGCGAGCGCGGTCAGAACGCACGATCCGAGCTCACGGGGCACGTCGGCTCGGTCGTCGAGGTGCCCGTTCGCGTCCAGCGAGCGGCGAAGTTCGAAGGGCCCGTCGTCGTCGATCTCGTGCCGTCGGGCGATCTCGCACCGCTCGTCGAGTCTGAGAGCTTCACCGTCGCCGCGGATTCGTCGTCTGGTGTGGTACGTGTCGCGACGAAGCTCGACGCACGACTCGTGGGGGATTGGAAATGGACCGTCCGCGCGACGGGAAAGATCGACGGCCGATGGCCCGCGATCTCGGATCTCGAGGTGCCGGTGACGATCTTGCCGGCCACCACTGCAAAGAAGTAAGCGAGGAGAACGGCAGGTGGCGAAGCGCTACTGGTTGATGAAGTCCGAGCCGAACGTCTATTCGATAGATGATCTCGAAAGCCAAGGCACGACGCATTGGGAGGGCGTGCGAAACTATCAAGCGCGCAACACGATGCGCGACGACATGAAGAAGGGCGATCTCGTCCTCTTCTATCACTCGAACGCGAAGCCGCCCGGGGTTGCCGGTATCGCGAAGGTCTGTCGCGAGTCGTATCCCGATCACACGGCGTGGGACGAGAAGAGCAAGTACTTCGACAAGCGATCGACGCCCGAGAATCCCGTATGGATGATGGTCGACGTCGAGTTCGTCGAGCGCTTCGAGGACGTCGTCTCTCTCGAGGAGCTCAAGGCCGCGTCCGAGCTCGAAGGCATGCTCGTCACACTCCGCGGACAGCGTCTTTCGGTGCAGGAGGTCGACCCCGCGCACTTTCAGTTCGTCCGCAAGACGGGTCGCAAGAAGAAGTCTCCTGCCGAGCAGGCTTGAGGATTTCCATGTCCGGTTCGTCTCCCGTTCCCGAGCTCGTCGAGCTCCTCGCTCGTGCGCAGCGTATCTTCGTGTTCACGGGGGCGGGCATCTCGACGGGCAGCGGCATTCCCGATTACCGCGGGCCGCAGGGCGTCTGGAAGACCCGACAGCCGGTCTACTACAACGACTTTCTCTCGAGTGAGGAGGCGCGCGTCGAGTACTGGAATCAGAAGCTCGAAGGCTGGACCCAGTTTCGCGACGCGCGACCCAACGAGACGCATCGATCGATCGCGAGGCTCGAGGAAGCGGGGAAGATCCAGGCGGTCGTCACGCAGAATATCGACGGGCTTCACGTCGCGGCCGGTTCCTCTCGGCAGCGTGTCGTCGAGCTGCACGGAACCAACTCCGAGATCGAGTGTCAGAGCTGCGGTGAACGGAGCGAACCGGGTCCGCACTTCGAGGCTTTCGACGAGACGCGCAAACCGCCGGTTTGCTCGTGCGGAGGGCTTCTCAAGCCGGCGACGATCAGCTTCGGCCAGAATCTGCGCGAGGAGGATCTGACGAAGGCCGCTGTCGCGGCGAGCTCCTGCGATCTGGTCCTCTCGCTCGGCTCGACGCTCTCGGTCACGCCCGCCGCCGACTTTCCACTCCTCGGGGCCGAGGACGGCTCTCCCTACGTCGTCATCAACCGGGGGGAGACCGCGCACGACGACTACGAGAAGCTGACGCTCCGCCTCGAGGGAGACGTCGGGAAGATCTTGCCACCGGCGGTCGAATCGGCGTTGGGGAGGCGGTGACGGATTCCGCTGGTCGTGGGG
>CAYZGY010000364.1:0-7845 GCA_964478085.1 uncultured Planctomycetia bacterium | reverse complement strand
ACCTTGACGCCGTGGTCGTCGCGACACCCGACCACTGGCATGCCCTCGCCGCGCTCGAGGCGATCCGTCAGAAGAAGGACGTCTATGCCGAGAAGCCGCTCACGCATCTCTTTCGCGAGGGACAGGTGCTGTATCGCGAGGTCGCGAAGACCGATCGCATCTTCCAGGTCGGCTCGCAGCAGCGCTCCAATCCGAACTTTCGTATCGCCGCAGAGATGGTCATGAACGGGCTGATCGGGAAAGTGAAGGAGGTGCGCACGGGGCTTGGAGGAGGGGAGTCGTCGGACGACGACGAGAAGGTCGCGCACGAAGTTCCCGATCATCTCGACTACGACTTCTGGTGCGGTCCGAGCCGCAAGCTTCCGTACCACCCCGAGCGCCTCCACTTCAAGTGGCGCTGGGCGCTCGACTACGGCGGCGGCAACTTGATGGACTGGATCGGGCACCACAACGACATCGCGCACTGGGCGCTCGGGCTCGACAAGAGCGGCCCGATCAAGGTCGAGGCCTCGGGCTTTCGCTATCCCGAGAAGGGGATCTACGACAGCCCGCTCGACTACACCGTGCGGTCGGAGTACGAGGGCGGCACGACGATCGTCATCTCGGCCAAGGGGGCGCGAGGCGTTCGTTTTTACGGCGAGGACGGCTGGGTGTACGCGGATCGACGCGCCCTCGACGCCTCGAACAAGGACTGGATTCGCAAGGACGCCGACCTCGGCAAGGTTCGGGCGTACCGCTCACCCGATCACCGTCGCAACTTCATCGACGGCGTCCTGACGCGCAAGCCGTGCATCTGCCCCGCCGAGGCGGGCCATCGCTCGATCACGCCGGGTCACCTCGCCTACGTCTCCGACGCTCTGAAGCGGCCGCTTCGCTGGCACGCGAAAACCGAGAACGTCGTCGACGATGCCGAAGCCGACAAGATGCTCAAGAAGGTCGATTACCGGGGCAACTGGAAGCTCGAAGTGTGATCACTTCGGCTCGCGGTCAGCCGCCCAGTAGATCCCGCGCCGCACGATCGCTTGAAAGTCCTCGCTCTTCCACGCCTTGCCGTCGTGGCCGAGCGTCGTGTTGAAGACACGGCCCTCTCCGTAGCTTTGCACCCAGCCCATCGACTGCTGCTCCTGCCCGCGGTCCATGCGGAAGAGGCTGTGGAGCTCGAAGTCGGGGTGGTACTCGTTCTGGTAGGTCTCGTCGTGGATGCGGAAGTCTTTGAACGGTGCCATGACCGGATGTTTCGAGTCCATGATCCGGATCGTGAACTCGCCTCCCCGGTGGGTGGTGAAACGACCGCCGAGGAGTCGCCAGTAGACATCGGATTCCTTGAACGCGTCGGTCGCGTGCACACCGACGAGGCCGCCGCCTTTCTTGACGAACTCGTGCAGGCCGCGCTCCTGCGCGGGATCGGTGAACTCGCCGCCGGGACCGTAGAAGAGGACGACGTCGTAGTGCTCGATGTACGAAGCGCGGAGGGTGTCGATCTCGAGGGTCATGTCGAGGACGAAGTCTCCCGCCTTTTCGAGAAGCGGACGCAATATGTCGTAGAAGCCCGAGAAGTCGTGCGAGCCACGACCTCCGACGAGGAGAACCTTGATCTTGTCCGGTGCGTCACTGGGCGGAGCGCCGAGGCAGGAGAGCAGTGTCGTCGTCGTGATGTCGCCGCAGCCCTCGGCAGCCGGATGAATTCCATCGGGGACGTATCGATGAAACACGTTGCGGTTGTGCTCGTAGACGCGATCCCAGTGCCGCGCGTGATCGATGAGCTTGAGCCCTTCTTGCCTCGCGACCTGGCGGTACATCTCGTAGTAACGCTGGATGTCTGGTCGCCTCTCGAGATGATTCCCGATGGGTGGATTCATCGTCATGAGAACGATCTCGGTCTCGGGCAAGGAAGCGCGAGCGCGGTGAATCATGTTCTCGAGATTCGCTCGAGCTTCCGCGACCGAGGTCTTGTAGGGGAGGTACGCGTCGTTGATCGCGAACTCGATGATGACGGTGTCCGGCTTCTTCTCGATGACTCGGCGATCGAGGTTTTCGACACCCCAAGTCGACCACATGCCGCCCGCGCCGCTGTTGATGACGTCGACCTGGCCCGAAAAGCGTGCCTCGAGCGCCGCGTCGAGCTGCTTCACCCAAGCCCCACCCGATGTCAGGCTCGTGCCGTAGGCGACGATCGTCTGCTTTCTCCCCTCTCTCAGATTGCGGACGAGCTGACTGTCGATGTTCGACGGGGCGGGACGGTCGATTTCGAGCTGATCGGGCGAGACGCCGATCGCGCGCAAGGTCGCAGCGGCCATGAGCATGTCACCGAGCGGGTTCATGTGCACCCCGTCGCTCGTCAGCCAGCCCCGATCCAAGACTTCGGACTTGGTGTTGATCGCCGCGAGGAAGAGGCCGTGGAGGTCGACGAGCCCGCACCTCTTCTCCGCTGCGACTTCCTTCACCGCAGCGACGTATTTCGCGAGGCGACGATTGCCCTCGGAGCTCGGGTTCTCGCGAATCACGGTCGGAGTGAGCAAAAGGACGCGGATTCCCGACCTCTGCGCGGCATCGACCATCGCCGACAGGTTCCGCTTGTACGTCGCGAGGACGTTCGGGTCGTGCGGACTTCGCAGGCGATGCCAGACGTCGTTGATGCCGATCTTGATCGTTACGAAAGCGGGGCGCTGTTGGACGACGTCGCGATCGAAGCGTCGCAGCAGATCCTCGGCCTTCTGACCGCCGATGCCCTTGTTGATGATCTTCGGGATCTTCAGGTGCGGAAGCTGCTGCGCGATGACGGAGTCCATCAGGCGAAGCTGGCCGCCGGCCGCTGTGATCGAATCACCGAGCGCGACGATCTTGTCGCCCTCACGAAGCGCTGGGCCGCTCGTCGGTGTGGCTCCTGGCGAGGTCTCCGTGAGAGATCGCGCCAGGGCGAAGAGGCGTCTCTTGTCGAGAAGGACGACGTCGCGTTCGGCCTGACTGACCGTGACGACGTCCCCAGCCAGTTCCGGATCAGGCAGCACAGCTGCGGAGATACAGCCCGGCACATGCTCGCCCCAGTGGGACTTGCAGACGAGTCGGATCTTCAGCTTCTTTCCGGCCGGCGTCGGTTTGAGTAGTGTCAGAAGCAAGGTCCGCGGATCGTGACGGTGGGCGTCAGCGTTCCAGCTATTGCCGTACTTGCCGATGATTCGATCGAGCATCAGCCACGGGTGACAAGGCGCCTCGGAGGCGCTGGCCCACGCGGCGATCGCGTGTCCACCATCGACCTCGATCTCGGAGATCGCGAAGTTTCCGTTTCGCGTTCGTCCCGGTCCTTTGCCTGGAAGGCTCTCATCGAGCGGAAAGTCGATGCGTACGACGCGACCAGCCTTCGCGGGCTCGAGCGTGAGCGTGATCACCTCGTGCTCGGGATTCGGCCCGCTCGCGACGAAGCAGCCGTCGGCGCGCTTCTCGAACATCGAGCCGTTCTCGCACGAGATGCTGACGATGTCGTTCTTCGGTGGGGCGCTCTGATCGATGGTCTGGCGCCGCAGGCGCAATTCGGCTGCATGCGCTTGCTTGCGGATTTTCGCGATCCGCTGACCGAGCATTTCAGCGCTCGCGGGATTCGCAGGCTCGGCCGTGAAGGCGAACGATGTACAAAGCGTCACGGCGATAGCCGATGCTGAGAGAAATCTCGTCGCGGTCATCATCGTCTTTCTTTTTCGATGCTACGCGAGCAGCTCGGGGATCACCCTCGCTCCTTCGACTCCCGTGAGCCGCAGGTCGAGGCCCTGGAACTTCACCGAGAAGCGCTCGTGGTCGATTCCGAGGCAGTGGAGCACGCTCGCGTTGAGGTCGTTGATGTGGACGGGGTCCTCGATCGGGTTGTAGCAGTGATCGTCGGACTTGCCGTGGTCGTATCCGCGCTTGAAGCCACCGCCGACGACGCACGTCGTGAAGCAATGACCGTGGTGGTCGCGGCCGTAGTTCGTTGCGGTGAGGTCGCCCTGACAGTAGATAGTCCGCCCGAACTCGCCGCCGAGAATCACGACGGTGTCGTCGAGCATGCCTCGATCCTTGAGATCGCGGATCAGGGCCGCGGCGGGCTGGTCGGAGCTGCGTGTGTTTTTGAGGATGTCCTTCGGGAGGTTGCCGTGCTGGTCCCATCCGCGATGGAAGAGCTGGATGAACGGAACGCCGCGTTCGGCAAGTCGGCGTGCGAGAATGCAGTTCGACGCGAAGGTTCCCTTCTTCGTCGCAGCGGGTCCGTACAGCGCGAGCGTCGACGCGGGCTCGTCCGAGAGGTCCATCAGCTCGGGCACGGACATCTGCATACGAAATGCCATCTCGTACTGAGAGATGCGCGTCTCGATCTCGGGGTCACCCGTGCGGCCGTACTTCTCGGCGTTGAGAGCAGCGAGGCCGTCGAGCATGCGTCGACGCAGCGGACGATCGATGCCGTTCGGATCGGAGAGGTAGAGGACAGGGTCTCCGACGCTCCGGAATTGCACGCCTTGATGCTTCGAGGGCAGGCAGCCGCTTCCCCAGAGCCGTGTGTAGAGCGCTTGACCGGGCGCCCAGCCGACCGAGGTCATGACCACGTACGACGGGAGGTCGCGGTTCGGGCTGCCCAGGCCGTAGCTGATCCACGAGCCGAAGCTCGGGCGACCGTGCTGTTGGCTTCCCGTGTTGATGTACGTGATCGCCGGGTCGTGATTGATCGCTTCGGTGTGCATCGAGCGGATGATCGTCATCTCGTCGACGACCGTCGCGAGATGCGGAAGCAGCTCGCTGTTGATCCACGTGCCACGCTCCCCACGACGCTCGAAGACGTACTTCGGCGCCACGCACGGGAACTCGCGCTGGCGACTCGTCATCGTCGTCAGTCGTTGGCCGCTGGCGGTATGCGGCTGGCCGTGGATCTTTCGTAGCGCGGGCTTGAAGTCGAAGAGATCGATGTGGCTGGGTCCGCCCGCCAGGAAGAGGTAGATGACGCGCTTCGCTCGAGGCGCGAAGTGGGGGACTCCGAGAAGGCCTCGTCCGCTCGAGCCGGGCTCGGTTGAGGCGGCGTGAACGTGAGACGAATCGTGATGCAGCAGAGTCGCGAACGCGGCCGGGCCGAGAGAGAGCGACGCGCGCGCGAGGAACTTTCGGCGCGTCGAGCCGGAATCGGAGATCGGGTCGCTACGAGTCATTCTCGCGTCATCGTTTCATCGAGGTTGAGGAGCAAGCTCGCGATGATCGTCATCGCCGCATGGTCGATCGGGTCGAGGGACTCGTCGCGCTTCGACTCGCCGCTCGAGATCAGCTTCTTCGCCGCCTCGAGATCCGTCTCGTAACGCCGCTTCGCATGCTTGTAGACGTCGAGCAGTGTCGCCGTTTCGGAATCGGTCGGAGTTCTCGCCGTTCCGAGGCGGAAACCAAAAGCGACACGTGCCTTCGGATCTTTGCCACCGTTACGCATCATGCGCTCGGCGAGTTGTCGTGCGGCCTCGACGTACTGCACGTCGTTCAATGTGACGAGCGCTTGCGTCGGGGAGTTCGTTCGTGAGCGCCTGACGACACACTTCTCTCGCGTCGGTGCATCGAAAAGTTGCATGTTCGGCGGAGGGCACGTGCGTCGCCAATACGTGTAGACGCTGCGACGGTAGAGCTTGTCGCCGTGGTCCTGCACGAAGAGAGGATCGCCGCCTTGCAGGATCTCGTTCCAGAGCTTCGGCGGCTGGTACGGCTTGACGCCCGGGCCGCCCATCGTGTCGACGAGGAGGCCGCTGAGCGCGAGGGCGTTGTCACGCAAGAACTCGGCTTGCAGGCGAAAGCGCGCGCCGCGTGCCAGTCGACGGTTGGCGGGATCGCGTGCGTAGGCTTCGCGCGACACGGCCGACGACTGCCGGTACGTCGCCGAGGTCACGATCGATCGCAGCGTGCGTTTGACGTCCCAATCGTTGTCGCGAAAGTCGGCGGCGAGCCAGTCGAGCAGCTTCGGGTGGCTCGGGGAGTCGCCCTGCGAGCCGAAGTCCTCGGGAGTCGCGACGAGACCGACACCGAAGAGCAGTTGCCAGTAGCGATTCACCGCGACGCGCGCCGTGAGCGGATTCTCGCGACGGAAGAGCCACCTCGCGAGGCCGAGTCGGTTGCGTGGATCGTCCGAGCGGAGCTGCGGCAGGATCGACGGGAGGCCGGGCTGCACCTTCGTGTCGGTGCGATCGGCGTAGGAGCCGCGACGAAGCACGTACGTTGAGCGATTCCGGTCGCCCATGACGAGGACGGTCGTCATCGGTCGGCGCAGCTCGTTCTCTTCGTTCTCGAGCTTCGCCCTGCGCTCGAGGAGCGTCGGGTACTCCCGATCTTCGTGAGAGAGGTAGTCGTCGAGCAGCGCTTGACGTTCCGCCTCGGTTGGCCGGCTCTTCCGCGAGATCGATGAAGCCACGGTGTCTCGCAGGAAGAGAGCCCGGATCTCGTCTTCGCTCAAGGAACGCGGAAACACGCGAACCTCGTCGACCGTACCGATCGGGCGAAAGCCGCCGGGGCGAGAGCCGATACGGAGAGGCTTCTCCGTCCGGATCGACAGGGTCAGGTTGTTCTGTTCGACGTGCGTCCTCCACCCTTTCGAGTCGACGTACAGGCGGATGCCCCCGGCACTTCCCGATCCGTCGTAGGTGACGCAGACGTGCTGCCACTCGTTCCACATGAGCTCACGATCGGAACGTACACGAATGGCGTTCGTTCCCGCGTCGTGCGCGAGCTGAAAGTAGAAACGTTGATTCGTCAGGTGGTAAAGCTCGTAACCGCGGAGCGACTTGTCGTCCTCGAGGCGCGCGATCCAGCTTCCCTGCGAGTCTTTCTTGTCGCGAGTCTTCTCGGGACGGATCCACAGGCTCAGAGTGAAGGACTGATCGCGTTCAAAATCGCCGAGACCGCCGGCTTCGACGAAGGTCTCGCCATCGTGCCCGAAGCGCAGACCTCCGAAGACTCGCGCCGAGGTCCACTCGGGTCGGCCGCGAACCCGGCCCTGACGCTCCTCGCGAGCCTGGTCAGCGACCACGTTTCCTTCCGTCTCGTCAAACGTCAGATGGAGGCTCGCATCTCGAGGGTCGAACTGGCCCTTCGGATCCCGGATCCGTTCCGCGAGCTGATCGACCCAGCTTGCGAGCGCAGGCTCGATCTTCTTCGGATACGAGTCGATCTCCCGCTCGAGCTCTGCCCGCTCAGCGAGCACCGCCGGCAGCTTCTTTTCGTTCTCGGGATTCGGAATCTCGACGATCGGCTTCGCATTTCGCGAACCCGACTGCATGCCCTTGTCCGCGCTGACGTTGAAGAACGCGAAGAAACGGTAGTAGTCCTCTTGCGAGATCGGATCGTACTTGTGGTCGTGACACTGCGCGCATTCGAGCGAGAGTCCGAGCCACGTCAGCGCGGTCGTCTTGACGCGATCGACGGCGTACTCGACTCGAAACTCTTCCTCGATCGTACCGCCTTCGTTCGTCGTCCCGTTGTTGCGGTTGAATCCCGATGCGATGCGCTGCGCCAGTGTCGCATCGGGAACGAGATCTCCGGCGAGCTGCTCGGTCGAGAAGACGTCGAAGGGCCGATTCGCGTTGTACGCGGCGATGACCCCGTCGCGCCAAGCCCACATTTCGCGGTGTTCGTCCGTGTGGTAGACGCTCGTGTCTCCGTAGCGCGCGAGGTCGAGCCACATGACGGCCATGCGCTCGCCGTAGCGCGGTGAGTCGAGCAGCCGACCGACCACTCGCTCGTACGCCCTCGCGGAGCCGTCCGAGAGAAACGCGTCGACCTCCTCGAGCGTCGGCGGGAGACCGGTGAGATCGAAGCTCAGTCGGCGGATGAGCGTACGGCGGTCGGCTTCGGGAGCCG
>CAYZGY010000363.1:3365-7854 GCA_964478085.1 uncultured Planctomycetia bacterium | reverse complement strand
GCCGCGGCCTCGGCTACGAAGGAATTCCTCGCAGCATCGCGATCGAGTTTCAGATTCATCTTCACGATCGCATCAGTATTCACTCGAACGGTCCCGCTCCGAATTTCCCGAGAAACGACAACGCGCTCGCTTCGTCGGGGAACATCGGTGAGTTCGCTCACCAGGTCGAGATCAAATACACGCCCGGTGAGCTTCGCGTCTGGATGGATGGCATCGAAAGAGCCGGCGCTGACGTCGACACCACGCGCCTACTCGACCTCGACGACGGAACGGCCTGGGTCGGCTTCACGAGCGCGACCGGTGGAGGATTCGCGAACCACGACATTCTCAATTGGACTCACGAAACCCTCCGTGACCCCGAGTTTCGCCGTGGTGACACGAACGTCGACGGACAGCTCGGAATCGGTGACCCGATCTTGACGCTCCAGTATCTTTTTCAAGGAGGCACGATCTCGTGCCGAGACGCCGCGGACGCGAACGACGATGGTCGGCTCGACCTCGGCGACGCGATCGGGGCCCTCTTCTACCTTTTCCAGGGAGGCATCGTCCCTGAGGACCGCCTGATGAACGAGACCGACGCACCCTTCCTCACCCCCGCGCGACTTGCGCCCCAAGCCTCGCGGCGGTCGCAATGAGCCCGCGTTTCTCCCGCACATCCTCGAGACGATCGCCGCGTGTGTCGATCCTGCGGGAAGGTCCCCTGGTCGAGGGTCTTGATCAGGTCGGCGATCCGATCGAGGTCGTCTCGAAGAGAGATCGCGGCGCGGAGAGCGAACCCCTTCTCGTCGCCATCGAAGAGCCGCTCCAGACGATGCTCGACCGCCTCGCTGGAGAGTCTGCGCCGTTCGAGTGAGCCAGTCCCTGCTCGGCGCGGGTTCCCTCCCACGCGGCCTCCCGCCCAACTGAGATCGTGCTTCGAGATCGGAAGCCGCCGGATACGTTTCCCCGTCGCTGCAAAGATCGCGTTGCAAATCGCCGGGGCGATCGCGGGAACGCCGACCTCACCGACACCTGCGGGCGGCAAGTTGCTCTCCATGATCTCGACGGAGACCTTCTGCGGCGCCTCGTCGATCTTGGCGATCTCGAAGTCATGGAAGTTCGACTGATCGATGCTCCCACCACTCGCGGTGATCTCGCCCATGAGCGCGTGACTCGCCGCGAACATCGCGCCGCCCTCCATCTGATGGCGGACCATGTCGGGGTGGATGATCTGACCCGGATCGATGACGACGTGAATGTGCGGAATCCTCAGGATGCCGCTCTGGTCGACCTCGACCTCGACGACATTGGCGACGTAGCTCAGGAAGCAACGGTGACTCGCGATGCCAACGCCGCGCCCCTTCGGCAGCTTGCCGCTCTTGCTCTTCCAGTCGGCGAGCTCGGCGGCACGCTCGGTGACCTTGCGAAGGCGCCCGACATCGAACGGGTACTTCTCGAGGCTCTCCTTGTGATTCGGGTAGTCGAGCCCGTTGAGGCCGAGGTGGCGATCCTTCCCGAGCAGCTCGAGGAGATGCTCGAGCGGATCGCGCCCGACCCGGTGCGCGAGCTCATCGGGGAACGACGAGATCGCGAAGGCGTGGTAGATGTGCGCGACGGCGCGCAGCCAACCGATACGCACATGAGCGTCAGCGGCGCAGTTCTCGACGAGCAGGTTCGGCACGTCGTAGGGCAGATCCGTGAAGCCCATGCCCATCTCGAGTCCGCCACCGTTTTTCGCTCCGGCGACAAACGTCGACATGAGCGTCGGGAATGCCGAGCGCTGCAACCAAGCCGAGGGAAGTCCCTTGTCGTCGACGGACGCCTCGATATGCATCGCGGCGACGGTGTGGAAGTAGTCGAACCGGATGTCGTCTTCGCGCGTCCACGTCACGTGGACCGGCTTGCCCGTCTGCTTCGCGAGGAGCGCGGCCTCGACGACGTAATCTGGCTTCGACTTGCGACCAAAGCCACCACCGAGCAGCGAGACGTTGACGATGACATCCTCGGGCCGCATCTTGAGCGCCTGCGCGACGCTCGTCTGCGCAGCCTGAGGGTTCTGGGTCGGGGCCCAGATCTCGCACCGGTTCCCGTCGATCTGCGCCAATGCGCAGGGCGGCTCCATCGGCGCGTGCGCGAGGTGCGGGACGTAATAGTCGGCCTCGACGATCGACTCCTTCGGTGCAGCAGCGAGCGCCGCTTCGGCGTCACCGACGCTGCGAGCCTTCTTGCCCTTCTTGTGCGTCGCGTCCGCGAGAGTCTTCTCGAACCTCTTCGAGTCGTAGACGGAATTCGGGCTCTCGCCCCACTCGGCCTCGAGCGCCTTGCGCCCTTCGAGCGCCGCCCACGTCGAGCTCGCCAGCACGGCGACACCGCCTAACGCCTGGAAGTTATGGACGCCTTGGAAAGCAGGGATCTCGACAACGTCCACGACTCCCGCGACGGCCTTGGCAGCCGCGGCGTCGAACGACTTCACGGGAGCGCCGAGCACCGGCGAACGAGCGACGACCGCGTAGAGCATGCCCTCCTTGCGCAGGTCGAGGCCGTAGACGGCCTTGCCCGTGAGGATCTCGTCGAGATCGGTCAGCGGGACATCTTTGCCGATGTACTTGTACTCCGACGCCGGACGCATGAGGAGCTCTTCCTTCTTCGGGACAGGAAGCTCGGCGGCGGCCGCGACGACGTCCTTGAAGTCGAGTCGGCGCTTCGTCTTCTCGTGGACGACCGCGTGACCGCTCGTCGAGCACTCGGAGGCGTCGACGCCCCACTCAGCTGCGGCGGCGCGCTCGAGCATCGTTCGAGCGGTCGCGCCGGCCTCGCGCATGCGATCGAAGAAGCGTCGGACGCTCCGCGAGCCATCCGTATTCTGCGACCCGAATCGCGCATCGCCGATGCCCTGCTCGATCTCGACGCGCGACCAATCGGCACCGAGCTCGTCAGCGACGACCGTCGGCAGCGCCGTACGGATTCCCGTCCCCATTTCGGAACGGTGCGTGACGATGGTCACGAGACCGTCGGGCGCGATGCGCAGAAAGATGTCCGGGTCGAGATCCTTCGCGGGCTTCTTCGCGCCCTTCGCGCCCTTCGCGCCATCGTCGACCTTCTCGATGGACTCGTCGCCCGTGCTACGACACCCGATGAGGAGCGAACCCGCGGCGAGACTCTGAAGAACGGAACGACGGGAGATCAGCTTTTCACTCATCACTTACCTCCCTTCTTCGCGGCCGTGTGAATGGCAGCGCGGATCCGTTGGTACGTTCCGCAGCGACAGAGGTTTCCCTTCATGCCTTTGTCGATGTCCGCATCGGTCGGGTTCGGCGTTTCATCGAGGAGCGCGGCGGCCGACATGATCTGGCCGACTTGACAGTAGCCGCATTGCGGCACCGCGTGCTCTCGCCACGCCTGTTGGACAGGGTGACTTCCATCCTTCGAGAGGCCTTCGATCGTCGTGATCTCCGCGTCGCCGATCGAGCTGACTCGCTTGCGACACGATCGAACCGCTTCGCCGTCGATGTGAACCGTGCACGAGCCGCACTCGCCCTTGCCACATCCGTACTTGGTTCCCGTGAGACCCAGATTGTCGCGTAAGACCCAGAGAAGCGGTGTTCGCCGGTCGACGCCCTCGACGCGGTACGTCTTGTTATTGATGCGAAGCTCGATCATGAGACCTCCTTGTCGGACTCGAACATCGCCCTGATTCTCTCTGGGAGCCCGTGGAATGGCAAGGGGAGCGCGGCAAGATCGCGTGCTCGGCGAAACCGCCTGCAGTCGCACTCCGGTGCGGCGACAATCTCCCGTGAGGCTCTGCAGAATTCATCGTGGGTAGCCCTACGGTTTCTTTGGACACTCCATTGATGGAGGATCGTGTCCATGGGAAACGAACGAAAGACACCAGACCGAGGGCGCTGGAACTCTCAGCGCAAGATGGACGTCGTGCTGCGACGATTGCGCGTGACGCGGACTCCCAGGGGGCGGGCGCTCGAGGGGCTAATTCGACAAAAGCCGAGCCGCCTCGATAGCTCTGAGCGAGGATAGCGATTGCCTTTTCCGGCGTGCTACGATGCGCCCGTCTCTCCACCACAGCCGCAGTCCCGAAACCGCAAGAGCTCCCATGAAGCGACTCGCTATCCTCTCGCTCGTTCTCGCCTCGACGAACCTCGCCGCCGACGACTTCGCGTCGATCGAGCCGGGCAAGCCGAAACGGCTCTCGCTTTGGAACGGCGATGCGCCGATCGGCGACGGCAAGACGGAGTCGAAGGACGCATGGATTACCGTGCATAAGCCTGCGAAAGCGAACGGCACGGCCGCGATCATCTGTCCCGGCGGCGGTTACGGCGGACTCGTTCGCGGGCCCGAAGGGCATGGCATCGCGCGTTGGCTCAACGGACACGGCATCACGGGAGTCGTACTCGAATACCGCCTCCCGCGCGGCCGTTGCGAAGTCCCGCGACTCGACGCGCCCCCCGGGCGTAGCGCCCCCGGCGCCGCCCCCCCCAAAAAACCGCGGGGGCCC
>CAYZGY010000363.1:0-3355 GCA_964478085.1 uncultured Planctomycetia bacterium | reverse complement strand
GGTTTTGTTTTGCCCCGGTTCTGGCGGGGTTGGGGGTTTTTCGCGGGGGGCGCGCGAACGCGAAAAAACTCGGGCTCGATCCTCTCCGCATCGGTATTCTCGGCTTTTCGGCCGGAGGCCATCTCGCAGCGACCGCGGGAACGCAGTTCGATGCGGGCGATGCGAAATCGAAGGATCCCATCGATCGAGTCAGCTGCCGCCCCGACTTCGCGATTCTCGTCTACCCCGTCGTTACGATGGGGAAAGGAACGCATCAAGGCTCGAAGAACAACCTTCTCGGCCGTGCCCCGTCAGCCGAGCTCGTGAAACGTTTTTCGGCGGAGAAGCAAGTGACGTCGAAGACGCCCCCGATGTTCCTCGCTCACGCCAAGGACGACAGACCGGTTCCACCCGAGAACAGCCGCGCGCTCTACCACGCGTTGCAGAAGAACAAAAGACCGTCGAAGTACCTCGAGCTGCCCTCGGGCGGCCACGGCCTCAACGGGTACAAGGGCCCGATGTGGGACGCCTGGCAAAAGCAGTCTCTCGAGTGGCTCGCGGAGCAGAAGCTCACGAAGAGCCCTGGCCGTTAGCAGTCTGCGCAAGAATTTCGCGTCAGGACGAAGATCGAGCGAGACGAGGTGTCGCGAGACGCCGCGACGAGGCGATATCGCTGAATATCGCCGAGAAGCGGCAACGAACTCGACACCTTGTCGTAGCCGATCGACTCCAGCCGAATTCTTGCGCAGGCTCCTGGGCGGACCTCAGCTTCGTGTCGTTCGCGGCTTCCGCGACGTCCTCGACCACCTCTTCCGGCAGCCCGTCGAAGACTCTCGAAAGCAGCTTGGACATGACGTCATCGGCACGCGAAAGAATGCCACGCGCACGCCTGGCAAACTGTCGAGGGTTCTCGAAGCGGTTCGCTCGCCTTCCGATAAAACCGGGTCCCCCTCGAGGGGGACCCGCCTTCGGCGGGAAAGGCACCGCCTATCGGCGGGAGAGAGGAGTCGCCCTGCGAGCGACAACAATCCTGACACCGGGGGCCCCCTGTCGATCGCTCTCCCTTCCCAAACCCCACTCCTGAAACCTATACTCACATGCTGGCCCCAGTCAGCTTTTCCAACAACCAACCCAATCACTCCAACAAGATGTCCGAACGAATCGTCTTCCGCTCCGGTGAAGCTCTCGTAGCCGGCGGCCCTCCGTTCACCGCTGCTGAACCCGAAGTCATCATCGGCGAGCTCGATGGCCCCGTCGGCACGGCCCTCGCGACTCTCACCGGCGACCAATCCGCCGGCCACTCCAAGGTCTTCGCCATCCTCAACACCGACATCCAAGTTCGCCCGGTCACCCTCTGCGTCTCGAAGGTCACCGTCACGAACAGCCGCTACACCAATATCCTCATGGGAACGGTGCAGGGCGCAATCGCGAATGGGGTCCTCGACGCGGTGCGCGCGGGCGATATTCCGAAGGAGAAGGCCAACGACCTGGGAATCATCTGCAGCGTTTGGCTCAACCCCGGTGTGGCGACCTGCGACGATCTCGACCACAAGGCGCTCTTCGAGATTCACCGCAAGGCGATGGCTCGAGCGATCCACAAGGCGATGAACAACGAACCGTCGATCGACTGGCTGCTCGAGAACCAGGAGAAGATCACGCACAAGTACTACCAGATGGGTCTCGACGGAAAGATCTGAGCGAGACGCGCGATCCGCAAGATCCGCGAACGCCTCGCGGGCAAAGAGCGGCGTTCAGCAGCTGCCGTAAGCTTCGCATCCGAGCGGAGCCGTGTCGTCAGTCCCGCACTCGTTCGGTGGCGGCCCGGGATCAGCGGGCGGCACGCCTTGAAGGAAGAGAAAGTTGAGGAGACTGACGGCGTCGGTCAGGAGCACGTTCCCGTCGTCGTCCACGTCGGCAGCGTCGACGCAAGTCGGAGCGTCTCCCTGGAGAAAGAGCCAGTTGAGCACGTGAACGGCGTCGCTGAGATTGACGTCGCCGTCGTCGTTCGTATCTCCACGGTGAAACTCGCGCGGACGATCCTCGAGGAAGGCTGTCGCCGCGATTCCGTAGAATCCCGCATCGACCGGTTGCTGACGAAACGTGTACACGCCTTCCTCGAGCGGATCGATGGTGCTCCAGACCGAGAAACCCTGAACCACGTAGCTCGTCTCGACGTCTTCCCCCGTGTCGAACCATTCGACGCCGAAGACTTTCTCGTTCATCCACGGAAACGGGAGTTGCCCCGCGGGAATTCGGTTGTCGATGAACATGTGAAGAATCGCCCCATCGACGACCTCGACCGCGAGCTCGAGCGTCGTGCCTCGATCGTCGGTGACATCGGCGTTGTTCTGCGACGTCTCGATGTAATCGGCGCCGATGAGCTTCGCAGGAACCACGTCCCACGTCTGCCCGTCACGATCGTGAAACCCGTTGGCTCCGTTCGTCAATCCGCCCTCGTGAAGGATGCTGAAACCTCCGGGTGTGTCGACGTCGACGACGCTCAAGATGATTCCGGGTTCCGGCACGCCACGAATGCGTGATTCGATCACGGTGACGAGGGCCGACGCGGAGACATCGCCGTGACTCGCGGTGATCTCGGTTTCTCCGACGTCCACGGCGGTGATCAACCCCGAAGCATCGACTGTCGCGACCTCGTCCACGTCGGATTCGAAATCGATCTCGGGCATGGGAACGGCCCGACCTTCCTCGTCGAGGCACGAAACGCCGAGACGCACTGTCTTGCCGACCGTCAGCTCGATGTCCAGGAACGAGAGACGAAGGTCGACGCACTCACGCTCGGGCGGCTCGTCGCCGAGCGTCGCCGCGATGCCGTAGAACGACGCGTCGATCGGCTGCTGGCGAAACGTGAAGGTGCCCGCGGGGAGAGGTTCGGCCGTGCTCCAGATCGAAAATCCCTCGGCGAGAAAGAAGGTCGTGATGTCCTCCCCCGTGTCCACCCAGTCCGACCCGAAGACCTCTGGCGTCATCCAAGGGAACGGAACGCGCCCCGCGGCTTCGAGGCGATTGTCGATGAACATGTGGAGGATCGTCCCGGCTTCGACCTCGACGTCGAGCTCGAGTGTCGTGCCGCCGGCATCCGAAACGTCCGCGTTGTTTTGGGCCGACTCGATGTAGTCCGCCCCCTCGAGCTCCGAGGGGATCGTGTCCCACGTCGTGTCTTCACGATCGTGAAAGCCGTCAGCACCGTTTTGAAGCCCGCCTTCGTGAAGGATGCTCGGCCCACCGGGCGTGTCGACGTCTTCGACGCGAAGGATGATCCCGGGTTCGGCATCGCCTTCGACCTGAGCGCGAAGGGACACAGCGGCTGACAAACAGACGAGAGAAACGAGCACGAGGACGCGTCGGGTGACGAACA
>CAYZGY010000362.1:0-7857 GCA_964478085.1 uncultured Planctomycetia bacterium | reverse complement strand
AGCCAACGTCGTGTCCTGCGCAAGAACGCCGACGTCACGATCGAGGTCGGCGAGCCCGCGATCGACGACGAGCGACTCGAGCTCTACCGGCGTCATCACGCCGAGCGAGAGGAGAAGCGCGGCTGGAACCCGAGCGGCATGGACTACTCGGGCTTCCGAGAGTCGTTCGTCCTCAACGCCGCGAATACGCTCGAGTTTCGCTACCGCATCGACGGGCGGCTCGTTGGCATCGCGTACGTCGGCGAGGCGAGCGACGCATTCAACTCGATCTACGCGTTCTTCGATCCGGAATTCGCGAAACGCGGTCTGGGGAAGTTAGACGTGCTCTGCGAGATCGAGGAGGCAGAGCGACGTGGCAAGAACTTCCTCTACCTCGGCTTCCTCGTCGACGATTGCATCTCGATGAGCTACAAGTCGTCTTTCCGTCCGCACGAGCTTCTGCGCGGCGGGGAGTGGGTCGAGGGACCTCACGGAGAGGGGTCGCAGGGAGAGGGGTCGCAGGGAGAGGGGTCGCAGGGAGAGGCGAAGTAGGTCACTCCTTAGGCGCGGAAGGGCGAAACTCCTCCACGAGCTCGCGGCTGCGGGTCTCGATCTGCTCTTCGAGCATCGGGAGGAACTCGTTTCGTTTCATTCCCGGCTCGATCACGGGAAGGAACTCGAGCACGATCGTGCCGGGGTGCTTCATGAACGAGTTGCGTCCCCAGCAGAGACCCGAATTGAGGGCGGCGGGAAGGACGCGCGTGTTCGTCTTCGAGTAGATGGCGGCGACCCCCGGGTGGTACTTCGCGGATTCGTCGACGCCGACCCGGCGTCCTTCGGGGAAGATCACGAGCTGGCGGCCATTGTCGATCGCGTCCTGGGCTCCGTTGATCAGATCGCGCAAGGCCTTCGTTCCGGCTTTGCGGTCGATGCCGATGTGGGCGAGCTTCTTGAGCGAGTGTCCGAAGAGGGGAATGCTGAGGAGCTCGATCTTCGGCGTGTAGACAGCCCAGGGCAGGAGCTCGAGGAAGACACCGGTCTCCCAAGCTGACTGGTGTTTGCAGGCGACGACGTAGCCGCCATCGGGGATGCGCTCACGATGACGAATCTCGATGCGGACGCTGCAGATCCAGCGCAGGAGAAAGGTCGTGCCCTTGTTCCACAGCCAGCCAACGCCGAGGGAGTAGCGCATCGGCATCGGGATCGTGATGAAGCAGGTGATCGACATCGCGAAGGTCCAGAGGTACCAAAGCACGTTGAAGATCAGCGAGCGCAGGAAGGTCATCGGTGGCGTCGGGGCTTCGGGGACGGTGAAAGGCGCTCATGGTAGGGCGCACGGACCGATTGGGAAGGGGGACTCTCGTGAGTAATTGACACCTGGCGTCAATTCTCGACCGGGAGGGAGAGGGACGATTTGACTTCTCGAGGGCACAGGCAGGACTGGGGATGTCGGTAAAGCACTACAGGTATTTGGTTTGCGGGTTATTTTGCGCCTCTGGAGAGCGTTTTGCTCTCTTCGAGCACCGCCTGTGATTCTATACACACCATCCCCAGTCGAGGGGAAAGACAGGAGGTGACTCGAAATGCGCTTCAAAACTCTGTATCTGGCTGCTGCGGCCCTGTTCATCGGGCTCGCGCCGCCGAGCGAGGCCCAGGACGTCGTCTCGACGAACGACGGCCTCGAGTGCGTCGTCCGCGGTAAGGACGTCAAGCTCTCGTGGAATATCCACTTCATCGCGCCGATTCGCGCGTGGGTGATCTGTCGCGACGGCGAGCCGATCGCGACGCTCGAGCCCGAGGCGACCGGCTGGCGTGAATGGGGTGTCGAGGCCGGCGAGCACATCTACGAGCTCAAGGCGGTCAACTTCGATGGGGACATCCTCAAGATCGCGAACTGCACGGTGGTGGTCGGCGACTTCGACCTCGTCTGCCGCGTCGACGTCAACGACGTCTACGTCCAGTGGCAGTTTCCGCCGATCGATGTCGCATTCCGGGAGTTCGTGATCCGCCGCGACGGAGTCGAGATCGGCACGACCGACCCCGACACGTTGATCTTCGCTGACCGTGGCGTTCCGATCGGCACGTATCGCTACACGGTCACGGGCCGCGTCTCGCCGCGCGGACCGGAGTTCCTCGTCGGAGCGTGTACCGTGGAAGTCACCGAGACGCGCTTCGTCTGTCGAGTCGATCCGCCCCTCGTGCATCTCGACTGGTCGCGTATCCCGGTCATCGAGATCGTTCACTACTACGTGATCGTGCGCAACGGTCAGCGCATCGGTCGCACGCGGGCCTCGCAGTTCAAGGACGAGCCGGGGCCCGGCGAGCACCACTACGTCGTCTACTTCGTTCCCGGAGAGCCGCCGAGTGTCGGACCAGTCGCTGATGTCGATCTGCGTGACGAGCTTTCCGATCGGGGCGTTTTCAAGATCGGCGAGTGCAAGATCGTCATGCCGGATGAGGGGCCTCCTCCTCCCGAAGAGCTCACGTGTGTCGATCTCGACTCCGAGGGGCGCATCGACCTTGCCGACGACGAGCTTCTCGAGGAGCACGATGTCCTGCTCGTGTGGCAGAAGCCCGTCGAGTACGACCGAGTTCTCATCACGCGAAACGACGACCGTATCGCGGTGATCGATGGCAGTCAGTTCTACTACGTCGATCGCGGTGTCGATCCGGGCCGCTGGGTCTACAAGGTCTACGGCGTCGTCGGTGACCAGATCAGCCGTCCGGCGGAGTGCATCGTCGACGTGCCGTTCCCCGTGATCGAGCCTCCGCGCGATCTCACTTGCACCTACATCGGCCCCATCGATGGCGAGCCCGTCGATCCGGTCGGTGTCGCCGGCGTTGAAGATGATGCCGTCTCGCCGACGTCAGTGGCTCTACGGTGGGTCAACGGACAGCGCTACGACTTCATCGTCGTGGTCGTCAACGGTCACGCCTTGACGCGTCTCGCGGGTGGGGCGACGGCGTTCCGTCACCACAATCCGGCTCCGGGAATCAACAAGTACCAGGTATTCGGCGTCGTCGGATTCCGTCGTAGCCAGGCCGCGGAGTGTTCGGTGCGTGTGCCGCCGCAAGGCCCGCCGCCTCCCGTGCGCAATCTTCGATGTGCCGTCATCGAGCCCGTTCCCGAGCGCGAGCCCGGTGATGCGATCGACCCGAACGTCGCCGACGCCGAGCTCGCCCCGGACGATCCGACGATCGCGCCGAGGCGCCGCGTTCTTCTGCGCTGGGAGCTGCCGGCGATTCCGACGCCGACCGGCGATGAGATCGCCGCGGGTGTTTACGATCGCATTCAGGTAACTCGCAACAACGTGCTCATCGCGACCCTTCCGGGCAACGCGACAAGCTACACCGACCACCCGCCGTTCTCGAGCGGTGGTGTCACCTACTGCGTGATCGGAATCGTCGATACTCGCCGTAGCGAGCCGTCCTGCTGTGATGTCGATCTCGGTCCGCCGGTGATTCCTCCGCCGCAGGATCTCAAGTGTGAGGTTTTCCAGCGGCCGCTCACCGATGAGGAACTCGCGCTCATCGACGATCCCGATCTCGTCGATCCGACGATTCCCGTGTCGCTCGTCCGCCTGCAGTGGGCCAACCCGGTTCGCTACGGTCGAATCATCATCTCTCGTGACGGTGAGGTCATCGCGCGTCTCGAAGGGTCGTCGACGGTCTACCTCGACGTCCGTCCGCCGCTCGGTCCGCACACCTACTGTGCCTGGGGCATCAGCGCCGACGGTGTCGAGAGCCGAAAGGTCTGTTGCGACGTCGTCGTCGACGGCGGTCCTGTGCCTCCGGTCGAGGAGCTGACGTGCGTCAGTATCCAGGCGACGGCCGACGGACTGGGCTCGGCGCGGCTGCGTTGGGTCAACGGTGCGGACGATTACTCCGCGATCTTCATCGAGCGTCACGACGGCGAGGCTTTCCGCCTCATCGGAAGTGCGACGGAGTTCCGTGATCATGGACTGCAGCCTGGCGTCTACGAGTACGAGGTCTACGCGATTCGTGGCAATCGGCGCAGCGCCGGTCGCGAGTGTCGCGTGATCATCGACGGTCCTCCGTCTCGCAACTTGCTGTTCTTCTCGAGCGGCCTCTTCGAGACCGATCCGACCGACGAGCGCCCCGTTGCGGTCGATCCGAACGGCTCCATAACCTGCATGGCGAGCAACTCGGATCCGATTCAGGGCTGGTCTTTCGGCGTCTGCTCCGATCCGAGCGTCCTCAAGCCCACCGCGGTGTCGATCGAGGATACGACAGCCGGCGACCTCAATAGCGGTCGCGGTCCCGAGTTCCTCGTCATCGACCGACACGTCGAAGGTGTGACGATGGCCGCGGTCATCGACAACCACGACGTATCGGAGACGCTCCCGCCGGGCAGCCGTCACAGTCTTCTTCGCATCAAGTACGAGCCGGGGCCGGACGCCGAGTTCGGTGTGCGTTACAGCGTTCGCTACTGCGACGTGCTCGGCGAACCGCCGGTCGCGGTGCTCTACGTCGTCCGCGGTTTCGATGTCGAGCCGGACACGGCCAAGGGCTTCGTATCGTTCCGTGAGCCCGGCCCGCGCTTCATTCGAGGCGATGCGAACGACGACGGCGACGTCGGCATGGCGGACGCGGCGTACCTGTTCTCATGGCTCTTCCTCGGGGGCCGACCCCTCAAGTGCCAGGAGGCCGGCGACGCGAACAGCAGTCGCACGGTGAACCTCGCCGACGGCATCTACATCCTCCAGTGGAGGTTCCTCGGCGGCCCACCGCCGAACGGCCCGTTCCCGGGCTGTGGTATCGTCCAGATCTTCCTCAGCTGCGAGCAGTCGCGTTGCGACGACATCGCGCTTTGATCGAAAGCTGATTCCGCGGTGTCGGAGCTCCGTCACCGTGGGATGGTCAGTACCTGTTCTGCAGACCGGGTCTTCGTCGAGAGGCGAGGGCCCGGTCTTTTTTCTGTCGCGATGCGCGGCTCGTCAGAACTTGAACAGGCGCACGACGTCGTGGAACGTCACGAACAGAGCAAGGCTGATGATCAGCACGAAGGCGATCTTCGTCACGAGCTCCTGAACGCCGAAGCTCACGGGGGATCCCTTGATCTTCTCGAAAAGCAGGAAGAGCAGGTGTCCTCCGTCGAGAATCGGGAAGGGAAGCAGGTTGAGAACGCCGAGGTTGACGCTGACGACCGCCATCCAGAAGAGGAGCTTGACCCATCCCATCTCGGCGACGCGCGTGAACAGGTGCGTGATGCCGACGGGGCCCGAGAGGTTCTTCGGGGAGACAGCACCGCGGAAGAGGCTCCGGAGCGTCAGGAAGACCTGTTTGACGACGATGACGCTTCGCTCGATTCCGAGTTGGAACGACTCGGAGATGTTGTCACTCTTCACCGTGATCTCGGGGATCTTGAGCGCCAGGCCGGCAGCACGCGAGTAAACGTCGGCACCGACGGTCAGCTCGGCTTCCTTGCGCTCGAACGTCGGCGATAGCCAGGCGAGAGCGACCTTCTCGCCGACCTCGAGCTCCTTCGTGGCATCGACGAGGTCGGAGAAAGAGTCGATCTGCGTGTCGCCGACCTTCAAAATTCGACTTCCTGCCGTTACCCCGATCTTTCCGGCAGGGCCTTCCGCGTCGACCTGGTGAAGGGGACCGAAAGTTCGCCACTTGAACGAGTCGTGCTTTTCGAGAACCGATCGTGCCACCTCGATGTTCACGCGTTCGCCGCCACGCAGAACAACGCAAGCGAGCTCGCTCGCGGTCTCCTTCTTGAGCACCTCCTTGAGGTCCTCGGGCTGGAGGATCGGGCTGGAGCCGACTCGTGCGATCACGTCTTCGGGCTTCAGAGTCGTCGACGATGCGGTCGCTGGGAGCTTCCCGACCCGCGTGTTGTAAGCCGTCCAGTGAATCTCGCCACCGACGATCCCACGCAGGAGCTTCTCGCGTGAGACATTCACTTCGCGCATTGTTCCGTCGACGGAACGGACGCTCAGGCTCAGCTGTTCATCCGAGAAACGCTTGCCGAGCGTTGCCCACTCGAGGACGTGGACGGCCTCGCCTTGAATCGCCACAATCTCGTCGAATACGTCGAGCTGATCGTCGAGAGGCGCGTCGGGAGCGATGGCCTTGACGACTGTGCCCGCCGACGCGCCCGAAACTCTCAGCGCGGTCGTCTTTTCGGCTTTGTCGTCCCTCATGAGCTGGAACTCAGCCCATCTCTCTCCACCCTCTTCGTGCTCGACGAGGAGGCGTACCTTGCGAGTCGGACTCATCGTCATGTGCTGACTCAAGACCAACATCAGAACTTGCGGTGTGACGGCGGGTAATCGGACGCCGTTGATCTCGAGTCCGCGTAGTCGGTCGCCCTTCTTGAGCCCCGACTTGTGAGCTGCCGTGCCTTCATCGGGATCTTCTTGGAGCACTAGCTCCGTCGCGAAGCCGACACCGATCTCGCTGAATCCGCGCGCCTCGTTGTATTTCGTCGTCACCTCCAGGTCGAGGGTCTTCGGGGCGCCACCAGTGGCGCTCGGGCGCTCGACCTTCAGCTTGAGTTTTGTGCCAGGGTCAGAAAGCGCGCTCGCGAGGAGGACATCTTGGTAGGCGACAATTTCCTCGCCGTCGATCTCGAGTACTCGATCGCTCGGGCGTATGCCAGCAGTCCAGGCGGGGCTGCCCATCTGAACCTGGCCGATGCGCGGTTCGTGAAACCCGACGCCGATCGCGAATGCGATCATGAAGAAGATGAACGCGGAGATAAAGTTCATCACCGCACCAGCGACGAAAACCAGGGCGCGTGCGCCGACCGACTTCGCCAAGAGCTCGTCGTCCGCCAGAGGCTTGTCCTCTTCGGGGATCTCGCCCGCGAGCTTGACGTAGCCACCAAAAGGGATCATTCCGATGACGTATTCGGTCTCGCCCCACTTCTTGCAAAAGAAACGCAGGTGACGCCCCTTGATCACGGGATCGAACCCGAGCGCGAAGCGATCGACACGCACGCCGACCTTCTTGGCCGCGAGAAAGTGGCCCGCTTCGTGAATGAAGATGATGAGCCCGATCGCGAGGAGCCCGAAGGTGATGTAGAGGATCGTCATCGTTTCTTTCCGTCGTGCTCAGGTCTCTGTCGGGGTGCTCGGGCGGGGTTTTGTCAGTTCCGAAACTTATCGGTCGTCGCCCGAGAGTTTCACCGTTTCTTTCTTCGGTCAGTTTCTCTGTCGTCGCCAGTCTCAAGCGGTTTCCTTCCGAACCGTGGAAAGGATTCGCTCGGACTCATTTCGGGCCCAGGCGTCGGTCGCGAAGATCTCGTCGAGGCTCGGATCCGCGATGAGCTCGTGCGCGTCGAGGCACTGCTCGACGGTCTTGAGGATGGCCAGAAACGGAATCTCTTCGCGTAGGAAGGCTGCGACCGCGACCTCGTTGGCCGCGTTGAAGACCGTCGCGGCCGTGCCACCCTTCTCGAGAACCTCGTACGCGAGACGAATCGCGGGGAATCGCCCTGGGTCGGGAGCCTGGAACGTCAGCTGGCCGATCTGCGCGAGATTCAGGCGCTCGACGGGAAGCGGGCGGCGATCCGGGAATGTCAGCGCGTACTGAATCGGAACCTTCATGTCGGGCGGCCCGAGCTGGCAGATCGTCGAGCCGTCCTGGTACTCCACGAGGGAGTGGATCATCGACTGAGGGTGGATCACGACGTCGATCATCGAGGGGGGCATGTCGAAGAGCCAACGTGCCTCGATGACCTCGAGGGCCTTGTTCATCAGCGTCGCCGAGTCGATCGTGATCTTCGCGCCCATGTCCCACGTCGGGTGATTGAGGGCTTGCGCCTTGGTCACCGCGGCGAGCTCCTCGTGCGTCGAGTTTCGGAAGGGGCCGCCGGACGCGGTGAGGATGATCGAGCGCACCTCG
>CAYZGY010000361.1:0-7888 GCA_964478085.1 uncultured Planctomycetia bacterium | reverse complement strand
AGCGCCGACACGGTTCCTCCGGGTCGGCGCGGAGATCGAGTCACGCGGCGGGTCGCCGCGTCGTGACGTCATCTCGACATCCGATCACCCTCGACGCCCGCATACACCCGTCACTGCCCCAAAAGTGAGGCCTGTCCGAAGTTGTACGCTTCGACCTTGATCTCGAAGAAGGACTTCGCCAGGCGGTGCGCCTCCTCTCGCGTGATCTCCCCACGAGCCATTCGGGCGGAGAGCGCGTCGAGGTTCGGGCTGAGAAAGATCTCGGGGTCGCTCCGGCCCGTCTGCAAGAGAAGGTAGGGCTCGTTTTTCGGCGGGACGGTATTGCGATGCTTGGGAAGCGTTCGCAGGCCTTTGGCCTCGAGTCGGGAGAGGAGCAGCGAGAAGTCGCTTGGCGAGATCAGGTAGATCGGCGTCGACTTCGAGAAGTTGAGGTTCTTGAGGGTCCTCCTGCGAACGTCGTTCACGTTACTCGCGCCACCGAACGTGCCCGCCTCATCGGTCCAGTAGCCGAGCGTGCCCTTCTTGACCTCGATGCCACCGACGCCCGATTCGGGATCGGTTTCGTCGGCCTCTCCGATCATGAAGACCACCGTCTGAGCCGGACGATTTCTCGGCCGCGAGTTCTTGCTGACTCGGCCTTTCGTCGCTCCGCCCGGGTCGTGAAACACGAACACACCATCGTTCGACGTGCCCGCGCAGCTCACGATCAGGCCGGGAAGCAGCGCGACGAGCAGGAGGCTGACGGTCCGTCTCGCGGTCAATGCGAGATTTGCGTCTTGATGACGAAGCGCAGAAGCTCGTCCTGATGCTCCTTGGCGATCTCGGCGAACTTCAGGCCCATCGCGATCTTCTCGGAGCCCTTCTCGAACGACTCGATCCAAGCGATCTCGGCGAGCGCCTTGATCGGAGCGTCCGAAGCGGGAAGGAGAAGATTGAGGCCGATCACGATGTCCTTCATCAGCATGGCGGGAATCCAGCTGACGGTGGGCACCTTGCCGACGAGGAGCAGGCCGTGGCCACTCACGCTCGTCGTCGTTCCTTGGAACACGGCCTCCGGATCGACCTTCACAGCCCGGCTGAGGAACTTGTACCGGACCGGAATGTCCGTCTGAATCTGAATGAAATCGCGTCGAGCGGTCTCGTAGTGAAAGCTCATCGCACCCTTCCGTGAACTGAACCCTGGTACTCTCAGATCTTCGGAAAAGTCGGTCGATTTCTGAACGCTTCATGAGGGCTCGACTTTGAGGTGACGCGACGTGAAGGAGGTTTTTCGGACCGAGTGGATTACTTACGACGGATCAGCAGGGCCGGATCGATCGAGAGCCGCGCGCGCAGCTGCTCGGTGTCGGCGAGAAAGCGGCGTGCATCCTGAACATATCCGGCCGTCGGCTTGAGCTCCTCTTGATGCTCCTCGAGGAACTTCGCCGTGAAATATCGGTTGAAGAGGTGCATGTGGAGCTCGCGGACGTACTTCGCCGACATCGACGCGAGCGCGACGGGGAGGTTCTCCTCCTCCGATTGTTTGCGGAACGTGACGCGGAATTGTCCTACGCTCTCTCCGTCCCGTCGCGTGCGCCGGAGGAGTCGATAGGTCGAGATGTCCTCGGTCTCCTCCTCGATATTGAGGCCCTGAGGCTTCACCGACTCGAAGAGGAGTCGTGAGTACTGGCTGCGTCCGCCTTGGCGGTCGACGACGACCTCGATGTCCTCTGTCGGGAACTGCTTCCAGAGTCGACGCAGGAAGAAGGCGATGGTGCGGAACGAGAGGCTCGACTTCTTGTCGAGCTCGTAGATGCCGCGGTTGAACTCGACGACCTCGACGGGAATCGTCGCGAGGCCGAGGAACTCGACACTCTTTTCCTTCGCGAGCTCCTCGAGCTTCTCGGCGTTCGTCTTGATCACCGAGGAGTACGTGTTGCACGGGATCTCGACGTCGCCGCTCGCGTACCAAGGGTAGCTCTCGAGGTAGGCGTCGGCCGCGCCGCGACCACGCTTGGCGACGATGTGGAGGTACTCGCGCAGCGTCTTCGGCACGCGACCGTGTTTCCAGCGAACGAAAGGCAAGAGACCTTCCTCGACGTCGCGCAGTCCCTTCTTTTGGCCTTGCGTGAAGAGCTTCTTCGAGTCGTTGACGGGAATCGGGCCGTCCTTCGCTTTCTTGGCGACGAGCGGAGAGAGTGTTTCCCACAAGTTTCCGGCGCCGCTCTCGAAGGACCCGTCGACGCGGAACACCGCTGCCGAGATGACGAGAGGCCCCAACATCGGGCCGTATCCTGCTTCGTCGATTCCTGCCACGATCATGCCGCCAACCGTACGGAGCGCCCGTCGCGAAGGCAAGCGCTTTGCCGCGGTCCGGGTACCGCACCGAATATTGGCGGGAAAGGTGTCCGGGACCGATCTATAATCAGGGTGCGACAGCGCCCGAGCCGTCGACGAAGAAAAGACGGTCCTTCGAAGAGTTAGCCCCCGAAAAAGCTGATGCGTCTGAATCAAGTGACCGGTCGTCCTGGCACCCTCTTCTGTGTGTCCGTCGTTGCGCTGTTCGTCAGTACTCGATCCGTGGTGTCTGAGCCGGTTCGTCCGGCGCCGGCCCCTCTGGAGCCAATCCGTCCGGAATTGCCGAAGCCGGATCCGGAATCCGGTCTCGGGCTCCTGCGCTCGGGTGCCTACGCGGACGCGATCGAGGTCTTCCCCGAGGAGATCGAGAAGGACGGCGAAAACCCGGCGCTCGTCCGCGGCCTCGGTGAAGCTCTCTTGGCGACTGGTAAGTACTCTGAGGCCATCGAGACGGTCAGCAAGTCGAAACTCTTCGCAAAATCGACCGGGCTCCAGTCTCTCGTCGGCTGGGTCCATCAGCGCACCGGCAAGTTCGCCGAGGCCGAGAAGGCCTACCGCAAGGCGATCGACATCGACGACTCGAACGTCGAGGCGATCAATCGCCTCGGCGAGGTGCTCTACAACACGGGCCGTCGCAAGGAGGCGACGCGCACGTGGAATCGCGTCATCGACGTCTACCAGGAGATGAGCTCGCAGGCAGCCGAGCAGCTTCCGGCCGAGGGCTACGTTCACATGGGCGTCGCCCTCATTCACCTCAATCGATACGACGAGGCGAACGACGTGATGTTCTCGCAAGCCGAGGACCAGGACTCGTCGAATCCGTTCCTGCTGCTCGAGTCGGGCAAGATGTTCCAGGCGAAGTACAACTTTCCGGACGCCCGCGGCTGCTTCCGCGACGCGTTCAAGGTCAACCCGGCGCTGCCGGACGCGCGCGTCGCTCTCGCCGAGAACTACCTGACCGACTTCATGGTCGGCACGAAGCGTTACGGCCTCGCCGAGAAGCAGATCAAGCGCGTCCTCGAGACGAATCCGAACCACGACGGCGCGTTCACGGCGCGCGGCTCGCTCTGGCTCGGCGACGGTCTCCTCACGCGGGCGCAGAAGGACTTCGAGAAGGCGCTCGAGATCAACCCGGGCAATTTCCGTGCTCAGGGGCTCCTCGCCGCGGTGAGGTTTCTCGACAACGATCCGAAGGGCTTCCAGGAGATCGAGTCGCGGGCCATGGCGATCAACAAGCAGTGCGCCGAGTTCTACCACACGGTCGCCGAGGCGATCGAGCGGCGTTTCCGTTACGTCGACGCCGCGAAGATGTCCGAGAAGGCCCTCTCGCTCGATCGTGACTACTGGCCCGCGTTTCACACACTCGGCATCAACCTTCTGCGTGCCGGCGATGAGGAGAAGGGGCGCTACTACCTCAACAAGTCGTTCAAGCAGGACCCGTACAACATCTGGGTCTTCAACACGCGCAAGCTGCTCAAGTACATGGACAAGAACCATCGCGAGCTGCGCGTCGGAAACTTCATCCTCAAGTTTCCGAAGGCCGACTACGAGGTGCTGAAGACTTACCTCGTGCCGCTCCTCGTCGAGGCCTACGAGAAGCTCGAGGAACACTACGAGTGCAAGCTCGAGCCGCCGATCTTCATCGAGGTCTTCTCGGGGCACCAGTGGTTCTCGACGCGCATCGTCGGCCTCGCGGGCTTTCCGGCCTCGGGCGCCTGTTTCGGAAACCTCGTCGCGCTGACGACGCCGAAGGCGCTGCCGCAGAACTGGGGCGCGGTCGCGTGGCACGAGTTCGCTCACGTCATCACGCTGCACAAGACGCATCACCGCGTGCCGCGTTGGCTCACCGAAGGTCTCAGTGTCTTCGAGGAAGGCCGCGATCACCCCGAGTGGGAGCGTCGATTCGAGCGCGAGCTCGGCTCGGCCTTCGCGTCGGGTCGTCTCCTCGGCCTCGACGAGCTCAACTCGGGCTTCTCGAAGCCGAAGTACGGCGGTCAGGTCCTGATGTCGTACTACCAGGGCTGCATGATCGTGAAGTACGTCACGAAGCGCTGGAGCTTCGACAAGGTCCTCGAGATTCTCGAAGGCTACGACGCGAACAAGTCGACGCGTCAGATCGTCAAGGAAGTCCTCGAGATGAGCGTCGAGGACTTCGACAAGGCCTTCTTCGCGTACCTCGACGAGTGGGTGAAGAAGAGCGGTTACGTCCCGGCCGTCGCGATGGACAAGGATTTCAGCGAGGATTTGCAGCTCACTCTCGAGGACGACCCGAAGGACGTCCAGACGCTCCTCGAGCTCGGCTGGGCCTACTACTGTGGCGGCGTCGAGATCGACGTGCCGATCACGCTAGGCAAGGTACTCGAGGTCGAGCCGGAAAACGCAGACGCGCACGCGATCCTCGGGCTCTTCGCCGCGTCGAAGGGGAAGAAGGCGAAGGCTCGCGAGCACTTCGAGACGGCGCTCGCGAACAAGACTCGCTTCCAGTACCGCATCCACGAGACGCTCGGCAAGTTCGCGCTCGGCGATGGCGAGAACGAGAAGGCGGTCGAGCTCTTCGAGAAGGCGAAGGAGATCTCGCCGGTCGCGGGCGCCGGTTCGCCACCGGGCCGCAATCTCTACTACCAGCTCGCGAAGATGTACAACGAGGCCGGCGAGGAGGAGAAGGCGATCCAGACGCTCGAGGAGGTCCGCAGCTTCTCGGTCGAGGATCCGAGCTGCCGACTGCAGCTCGCCGACCACTACATCACGGTCGCGGCCGGGGAAGGCGACGAGGCGAAGCAGGCCGCCGTCAAGGCGACGCAGATCCTCGAAGAGGTGATCTACATCAACCCCTTCGACCCCGGCGTGCATCAGAAGCTCGCGCAGGTCTCGGTCAAGGCCGAGAAGCACGAGATCACCATCCGCGAGTACGACCTGATGCTCCGCGCCTACCCGGCGACGAACCCGCAGACGGCCCACCTCGCCATCGCCGAGGCGCACCTCGCGCTCGGCCAGAAGGACGAGGCCGCCGAGCACGCGAAGAAGGTCCTCGATCTCGACGAGGAGAACGGCGACGCGCGCGTGATTCTCGAGAAGACGAGGGAGTAAACCCTGACAATTCCCCGACCTCGGTTTTGGAACCGATTGCCTCGGGGGTGTCTCACCGTTCAACACTCTTGTTTCGAATCGAAACACGGTGTCTGTCCCCCTCTGAGGCGCTTCTTTTAAGTCTCAATGCCTGAACGGCTTGAGATCTTCCCGCCAGCCCGGAACGGCGTTTGCTTTTCCTCTCCTCATCGAGAGGTACTTTCCATGCGCCGCGGCCAAATCTCCCCCTTCCGGGGGCTCGGCATACGAAAGAAGCTGCTCCTGGGGATCGTCTTGCTCCTCGTGGTGTCGGCTGCGCTGAGCCTCATTCTCCATCAGGAGGAGACTCACCACGCGCAGGAAGAGGCCGCCGAGGCGGTCGAGCGACTCGTCGGGCGGCTCGCCAAGGGCGATCCGGGCCTCTCCGATTCTGCACTGGCCGATGCCGGCGTCGACGCGGCCGACCTCAGCCCCGAGGTCGTGCGTCCCGGCTTCCGCGTCGGCCCGGAAGGTTGGACCCTCATCCTCGAGCATGGGCGCACCTTGACGCCTACGCCCGAGAACCTCGAAGAGCTCGAGCGGGAAGGCTTCGAGTCGGCGGTCGTGCTTCCTCCTCCCGGCACGACCGTCATCGACGAGCTACGCGACCCGATCGAAGCGGCGCGCGAAGCGAGCCTTCCCCGAGAGCTCACCATCGCCGGCCTCGTGCTCCTGTTCGGCTCCGCGCTGACGTGGCTCGTGGCCGGCCGGCTGATTCGGCCGCTCCACGAGCTTCGGCGCAGCATGGAAGCCGTCGCGCGTGGCGAGCTCGACGTCTCTCTCGAGAATCTACCGGCGACCGACTCCGCAGGCCGCGGCGACGAGATCGCCCAGATGTCGATCGCGTTCCGCAGCATGGTCGAGAGCCTGCGCGAGAAGCGCGAGATGGAGAAGAAGGTCTTCCAAGCCGAGCGTTCGGCGGCCCTCGGTGATCTCGCCGCGGGCGTCGCGCACGACGTGCGCAATCCGCTCAACGCGGTCGGTCTCAGCCTCGGTCACCTGCGCGACTCGTGCGGGCCGACCGAGCCGAGCCGCCGCGAGTCGTTCGAGCGCATCCTCGACGACGCCAAGAGCGAGCTCGGTCGCCTCGACGAATTAGTGCACAACTTTTTGTCACTGGCTTCTGACAAGAGCGGGGCCCGCGAACAGACGGGTGAGCGACGCCTCATCGATCCGCGCGAGCTCGTCGAGGATAGCCTCGCTCTGGTCCGCAAACAGGCCGAAACGCAGGGGGGCGAGCTCGATGTGGAGCTCGAAGAATGCGGTGCGGTCGATGTCGATAGCCTGGAGATGCGACGAGCCATCACCAATGTTCTCGTCAATTCTTTGCAAGCGATCGACGTTTTGCCGGAAGAGGACTCCCCGGAGAGTTCACGTGGTATCGTTGAAGTTCGCCTCGAGCTCACGCGTCGTAGCAGCGCCGAGCTCGCCCGCCTCTCCGTCCGGGATTCCGGCCGGGGCATGACGGCCGAAGAGAGCGAACGAGCCTTCCTTCCGTACTATTCGACGCGCGAGAGCGGCACGGGTCTCGGCCTGCCGATCACTCGCGGGATCGTCGAGTCGCACGGAGGCGAGATCCGTCTCGAGAGCACGCCTGGCCAGGGCACACTCGTCGAGATCCTCTTGCCGAAGGCTGTAAAAGTCGCGGAACTGGCCGGGGTAACGCGATGAAATCTACACATCTATCGACGGTGATGGACGACTCCAGGGTGAACGCACGAGGTGCCTTTCGGCAGGTCGACGGTGACGCGGGCACTGTGTCAAGGGGCACTGTGTCAAGGGGCACTGTGTCAAGGGGCACTGTGACGCCGGGCGCCGAGTCGAAGGTCTCGATCCTCGTCGTCGACGACGAGGCCGTCCAGCGACGTATCGTCTCCGAAATCCTCGAGGTCGCCGGCTACGCGGTCGAGTCCGCGGCGAGCCCGGACGAAGCGATCGCCACTTTGGAATCGGAAGGGCACTTCGACGTCGTCCTCACCGATCTCCGCATGCCAGGAGCGCCTGACCCGACGCACGCGGGAATCCGCCTCCTCGAGCGCGTCAAGGAGATCGACGAGCAGATCGAGGTCGTGCTGATGACGGCCTACTCCGATATCAAGACCGCCGTCGAGGCGATGCGCGCCGGAGCGCACGACTACCTCGCGAAGCCCTTCGAGAAGGACGAGCTGCTCCTCCTCGTCGGCAACGTCGCCGAGCAGATTCGGCTGCGCCGCGAGAACAGAAATCTCAAGAGCCTCGTCGCCGAGCGCTTCTCGTTCGACCGCATGCTCGGTGGCTCGGTCGCCATGGAAAACGTCTACCGCACGATCGAGAAGGTCCAGTCGGGCTCGTCGACCGTGCTCATTCGCGGCGAGAGCGGCACGGGCAAGGAGCTCGTCGCTCGCGCGATTCACGTCTGCGGCCCGCGCGCCGAGGTGGGCGCGATGCTCGGCGACGAGGCCCACGG
>CAYZGY010000360.1:0-7937 GCA_964478085.1 uncultured Planctomycetia bacterium | reverse complement strand
ACCAGTTGTTGTGCGGCCAGTCGTGATTCTGAGCCCAGATGTTGACGAGCATGTACGACGTAAAGTTCTCGACGTCGATCAGGTCGAGCGCTTGCAGGTAATTGTCGAGGTCTGACATGGCATTGCCTTCGATGAAGTCCCGCGCGCGATCCCATTCGTCGCGAGAGCCGACGAGGACGTCGTTCCCCGTCTTGATTACGTCCCAGTCCTTGCCGCCGAAGTACGATTCGCAGAACTCCTCATCCATGCGCTCGACGATGTTGTAGACGCCGCGAAACTCCATGTTCACGTAGAGGACGCACCAAGTGCCATGAGACGCGAGCGCACCCGTCGAGGCGTGGACGTCACGAATGAGCTCATCGCGAATGAGCGCCGCGCGATGGTTCGTACGAAACGAATCGTTGAAATTCGAGCGCAGGACGAGCTTGTCGAATTCTTCGATGTCCGTCTCGGGAATGATCGGCCCACGAAGCTTCGTATCGCCGTAGGATCCGCGAAAGTACGCCTTGTACGCCTTCTTCGTCGAATACCCGCCACCGCGGCCCGCGCCTCCGTGAAGCCGCATGCCGAATCCCGTCGATGCCAGTTCGCGGCCGTGCGCGTCAAAGTACTCGAAATAACCTTCACGCTCCGCAGATCGTCCGCGTGCGCCGGTGTTTTCCTGAATCCAGCGATAGTCGTCGGGCTCCATGGAGATCGAGAGGATCGGCAGATCGATCTGGCCGCCCGCGTGTGATTCTCCGACGAAGTAGCTGCGCGAAATCACGTCGGTCGCACGCTCGCCGTCGATGTAGCCCACGATGCGAAGGACGGTGTTACGGTCGAAGGAAATCGGTCGCGTGTAACGCGTGCTCGATTGGTCCGGCTCCGTACCGTCGTCCGTGTAGTAGATCTGCATCAGACCGGCGGGTTCGGCCGATAGCTCGACCTCGTAAGTTCCCTCCGCGTATTTCCCGGGCGCGAGCGACACCTCGACGTCGGTCGAGATCGGCTCATCGAACGCCGCGGTATCGTTCGGAGCTTCCGGCGTCGGCTCGAGCAAGTATTTCCATGGCCCGCTCGCATCGGGATGGTGCCCGTAGGAATGGTCCTGTGTCTGCACGGGAAACTCGACGCCGTCGACCACCTCGCCGTCGGGATTCGAGAGCAGGATCACCTCGCCGTCCTTCTCGAGCTGGAAGTTCGTGTGGAGCACGGACGGGACGACACCGAGCTCGGCGTGGAGCGACATGTCGGAGCTGCCCGGATCGAGATCGTTGAGACCGACGAGCGCGAGGAAGTTCGTCCCGTTCTCGAGCAGGTTCAAGTACTGCGTCAGATTGAACCGCTCGGCCGTGCCGGCTTCGTGCTTCGACGTGCCCTCGGAGTCGTTGTTGATCGGTTCGGCGGGAGCGTTCGCCGCCGCGACACGCGTGCCGTTGAGGTACGCGACGAATCCGTCGTCGTAGTCGATGCTCAGGATCAAGTTCGTCACGTGGTCGACGTTCGGCACGAGAAACTCTCGCCGCGTAAAGACGGCCGGTGTATTCGTCGGCAGCTCGGTAAAATCGTCGCCGTCCCCGTAACCGAATCCCGCGTTGCCGCGATCCCAGGTCGAGTCGTCGAAGCCGATCTCGTTCCAATCGGAAGGCGGGCCCGGCTCGCCCGGATCCGCGATTTGATAGCGCCATCTCGCCTCTCGCTGGATGAAGGTCGGACGAAACGCGAGGTCGTCTAGCGTCTCCTGATCGACGTTCGTCGGCGCGATACCGGCGCGATCCTTGCCCGAGGCCCAGACGAGCAGGTACCCGCGTGCCGGAATCGTGATCGACGGAAAAACCCACTTGCGCGGCTCGCCTGCGTCGTCGCTCAGCGTCCAGCCATCGAGATCGATGTCCTCGTCCGTCGTGTTGAAGAGCTCGACCCAGTCTTCGCTGTCTCCTTCGTCGTCCGAGTTCGTGCGGCCGTTGCTCGCGAGGAACTCATTGATCACGACCTGCGAATTCGCGCCGGTCGTCGAGAAGGTGACGACGGCGATCGCCAACGGAATCTTGACAGCGAGTACGCAGAGAAGGCTCCACGTGCCGCCCTGCCAGACGTTCGTTCTTGCGTGCATGATCCCTCGAGCTCTCGATGCCGGATGGAACTGAGACAGTCCACTCTACGGCCGCGAAACCGGGTCGCCTACGAGAATCAGGGACCTGTCACAGGAGCTGCCTGGCGGACTCTGCGGACTCTGCGCAACTTGGAGGCCCCGAGCGGATCGGTTACGATCTGGTCTTCTTCTCGATCGCGACGAGAGCTTCGGATGCAGACGGTTCTTCACAATTCGACTCGCCGACCGCGCCATGGAGGCCTCGGCTCCCGGCTCGCGCTCCTCGTGCTCCTCGTGCTCCTCGTGCTCCTCGTGCTCCTCGTGCTCCTCGGTACGACGGCCCCGATCATCGCCCAAGATGATCGCGCGAGACTCGTCTCACGCTTCGAGTCCGAGGTCTGGCCGCTCCTTCTTCGCGGAGACGGAAACGACAGCTGCATCGGCTGCCACGACGCGAAGCACAAGACCGACTTGCGCTTCTTCGACGACGCGGAGAGCACGTTCGAGATGCTCGCGCGTCGCGGATATCTCGCGGTCGACAATCCCGACTCGCTCTTCGCACGCGTGACGGCCGAGCGCAAACGAAAACGCATGCCACCCGGCTCGCGCGAGGCCTGGTCGAAGGACGACGTCGACACGCTACGTGGCTTCGTCGAAGCCATCGGACGCTCCCGCGTGCTCGAGGTGTCAGGGAAGGACGGCGATGAAGGATTCCCCATCGAGCTCATGCGCCCGTTCCGCGGCGAGACGCCGAAGGGACTCGACAACACCTTTCTGACCCACGTGCAGCTGCGCGGGAAGATCCAGTCGATCTTCGCCGATGACTGGGTACGCGGCGGCGGCGACCAGTTTCGCAAGAACATCGCGCTCTTCGGTGGCGCCGACTTCTCGACGAGATTCAACGAGAGCTCCACCGCATCGACGACGTTCCTGAGCGCGCTCGACGCGCTCGCACGAGACGTGTCCTCTCGAGCCTTCGACCGCCGCACCGGCCCGTTCGAAGGCCTCGCCAAAGAGTTTACGAGCGAAGATGCCATCCACAAGCTCTACCTGCAGATCCTCTTTCGTCCACCGACGGAAGCGGAGGTCGCCAGAGCGCGACGATTCCTCGAATCGGTCGAGTCCCATCGTGAGCGCATCGAAGGCGGCGACCAAACGCTCTCGTTCGAGTGCATCGTCAGCGATCCCTCGACCGGACTGACGCGAACGCACTCCTTCGATCTCCCCGTCGCCGGGAGCCGTCTCGGGCTGACTCATCGCTACATCGACCAGTCGGTGAAGCCCGTCGGTCGCAAGCACGTCGCGACACATCGGCTCGAAGGCACGTTTCACTTCGACAAGGACACGCCGCATCAACACATCGCGGTGAGCAATGTCTTCAGTCGCGGCAACGTCTCCTTCCGCGGCGTCACGATCACGCCCGCAGGGGCGAAGGAGGAAGACGCGAAGACCTCGGGATCGAGAATCCGGACGACGGCGGAAGACGCTTCCGTTCGTCTCGAAGGCGCGTGGCAATCGAGCTCCCGCCACCAATTCGCAAGCTTCGAGGATGGCGATCAACACAAAGGCGGCTGTACGGTCCTGGTTCCGGTCGTCGTCAAGGCGAGTGGCGAGTACACGGTCGACATTCACTTTCGCGCGAGCGATCGCAACGCGAAGAGCGTGCTCGTCGAGGTCGCGTCGATGGGCGAATCATATCTCGAGCTCCCACCGAAGCCCGAGATTCCTCCGAAGCACACAGCGACGTTCACGATCGATCAGAGCGACGACACCCTCGCGTTCGCCGATCTCGGCGCCTCGTTCCGATTCGCGAAGGACGACTACGTCGAGATCAGCAACGAGGGCACGACTCAGAAGGTCACGGCCGACGCGATTAGATTCGCGCCAGAGTCTCGCCTCGGCAAAAAGGGCGGCCCGACGTTTCTCGTCGACAACCACGAAGCCGATGGACGAGAAGATTGGCAAGTCTTCGGCGGCGCGATGTTCGGCGCGTACAACCAGGTCGGCAAGGATCGCTACTTCGACGGGAACAAGCGTAAAGGCGAGCTTCGCCTGCGCTACCGCCCTTCGATTCGCACGAAGCGTTGGAACGCGGAGACCTTTTACGACACACGTGTCGGCTACCCCGCCAAACGCGATCACGAACGCTACACGCCGATCACTGTCGTCGCCCGAGAATCGTCGCCGATCGTCCGCGTCTCGCATCCCGCGAGAGCCACGATCGGCGCGAAGGTCGTCTTCGATGCCTCGGCGACGTACACGGTCCAGCGCAGCCGGCTCGAGTTCAGTTGGCGACAAACCGCGGGTTCACCCGTCGCGATCGAGCCCGACTCGACGGGAGCTGTCGCGACGTTCCGTGCGCCGAAACGAGATGCGACACGTGAAGCCTGGATCGGCCTCGCGACAGCCCTCCTGCGTCACCCCGACTTCCTCTTCACGCGTCCACCTTCGATCGCCGAGACGAAGAACGCAGAGACGAAGCTGCGACTCCAGCTCGTCAAAATCTCGCTCGATCTCCTCGGACGCCCGCCGACGCCGGGGGAGTTCGCGAAGCTCGACCCGCAGAAGCCGAAGGGCTCACTGGAACAGCTCGTAACCCAATACCTCGGCTCGGAACCGTTCCGCCGCTTCTACTTCCATCGCATCCGGCTCTACCTCGAGAGTCACGGCACGGAATCGCAAGACGAGCCCGCGCGGCTCTGGTGCTACGTCGCGTTCAACGATCTGCCGATCCAGGACATCCTGACGGCCGACTATAGCGTCGACACGAAGATGCAAAAGACGGCGCGCCCCGACTATCACGGCAAGAGCGGCCTCCTTACGACTGCGGGATTCATCGAAGGAAAGCCCGGACTCCCCCACTTCAATTACGCGGCGCAGGTCTCCGAAAAGTTCCTCGGCTACGTTTTCGAGATCACTCCCGAGGTCGAAGCCGAGCGCGAGACGCAAACCGCCGCCTCGACCGTCGACCCGGACAGCTCGTGCTACGGCTGCCACAAGCTGCTGACGCCGCTCGCCTACCAGCGCACGCGCTGGACCGACGACGGGAAGTACCGCGTGAAGGACTCGGACGGCGCGGTCATCGACGACAGTGATCGTTCCGTAGCTCCGTCGTACGCCTTTGCCGGCCGCGGCATGGAGGCCTTCGCGCTCCAAGCGGTCAAAAAGGAGCGGTTCCTCCGGACGATGATCAACACGCACTTCACGTTTTACTTCGGGCGTGAGCTGCGTCTCCAAGAAGACGAGCGAGTTCTTTATCGGGAGATCTGGGACGCGATGCGCGACGGGAAACACTCGATTCGCTCGTTGATTCGCGCGATCATGACGTCGCCCGAATACCTCGAGGGTCGCCCGCGCTGAAAGCGCGAGAATGTCCGACGAAAGATGACGCGAACCTGCCAAGTCGACAAAGAGATCTACAAGGCCCCTTCGTCCCTCGAAGAGCGATCCATCCTGAGAAGACCGCCGACTCGTCGAACGTTTCTGAAGCGGCTCGGCCTCACGACCGCCGGTCTCACGTGCGCTGACTTCCTCTCGCATTTCGTTCGATACGGTGCGCCGTTTGATCGCCGAGCCGAAGCGCTCGCCGCCGGTGCCAGTCACGCGGGCGAGAACGCGAAGTTCCTCGTCTACTGGTTCATCGAAGGCGGCTGGGCCGGTTACGACATGTTCAATCCGGTCATCACGGAGAATCACGTAGTCAAGCGGCTCGAGAACCCGAGCGACGAGTTCTACCGAGTCCTCCAGTGGGGTGGGCCCGGTTACGGTGTCGAGAAGCACGGCAACATTCGTCACGGATTCCTCGCTTCAGACGGTCGGGACCTCTTCGACGACATGGCGGTCCTGAGCTCGATGCACACGGGCCAAGGCCACTCGCGTGATCGCCTCAAGGCGCACATGGGCTCCTACAAGCTCAACCAACGAGACGATCGTCAGCCCGACGAGCGTTCGGTCGTGCAGGCCTTCGCCGAGGTCGTCGGGCAGCCCTACGCGCTACCGAATCTCTCGTGGCACTGGTGGCTCTCCGACGGCGAGCTCAATGAGGTGCAGTACACCGGACGCAAGGGCTACTACCACGCGCTCGGCCCGTCGCACGCGCATACGATTTACCCGGGGCCGCCCGCGCGACTGCGTCGATTCCTCCATCGCAGGGTCGACACGTCGACCGACTCCGTCCATCGCGAGGTGCAGAACTTCCTCGACGACTCGCACGGCCGCATTCTCAAAGACGAGAACATCGAAGCGGTGAAGAGCTACCACTCCGCGCTCGAGATCTATCGTCAGATGTCCGCGCGCGGAGGCCGTGTCGACAAGACCCTCGTCGACGGTCTCTTCGAGAATCCCGCACTGCGCGAAGAGTTCGGCGTGACTCGCGACGACGAGTTGCTGACGTATCGAAGCGTCAACGGCAACAAGGCGCGCTCGAAGTTCTCCCCGAACACGAACGTGCAGGCGATGATGACCTACGAGCTCATGCGGGCCGGCCTCTCCTGCGCGTTCTGGATCGAGTCACGCGACGTGCGCCGCTTCGACAGCCACATGAGTCGCTCACGTCTCTGGGGTAAAGGCGGCAAGCCGATCGGCCAAAAGGACCAGACCGCGATGATGCGCGAAGACCTCTGGTCGCCTCTCAAGGCCTTCGTCCGCCGGCTCAAGAGCACACCGTTCGGCCAGCGAGGGGAGAGCCTCTACGACCGCACGACGATCGTTCTCACGTCGGAGTTCGGGCGCTCGATTCACGGAAACGTCGACAAGATCCTCCGTTCGAAGGCCTCCGACGCCGACAAGAAGAAGCAGATCGGTGGACAGGACATCTGCGCCCACTGGAAAGTCACGTCGTGCGCCTTTCTCGGTGGAAACGTCCAGGGCAACTCCCAGTTCGGTCGCATCGGCGAAAAGACGCTGATGGCGATTCCGATCCTTCCCGACGGCAGCCTCGACCCCGCCTACGACCCAGTGACGGGCGAGCTTCGCAAGGGCGCGAAGAAGAACCCGAAGTCTTCGATACCGAATCACGGCGATGTCTACGCCACCGCCCTCGACCTCGCCGACATCAACCCGCGCGGCCGCGGAAGGAACGAGCGCGGGCCGATGAAGTTTATCAAGCGTGCACGGACGTTCTGAGGCAGACGTCTCAAAGTCGTCGCTGCCGCAACGGTACGGGCCGTCCGAGTAGACGGTGCGCCTCGTCGAAGACGAACTGCGGGTCCATGAACGGCTCGTAGCTGACATCTTGCCAGAGGATCCGTCCCTTGCCGTCGATGACGAACGTGCCGTGGAGCGGTTGGTCCTCGAAGTCGTCGTAGGCGCGGTAGGCCTTGAAGATGTCCATCTTCGGATCCGCGAGGAGCGGGAAGGCGAATCCGAACTCGGAGAAGTTCTCGACGGCCTTCGTGAGGTCTTCCTTCTTGTCGTTTCCGATCGCGAGCATCTCGATTCCGGCTTCGCGGAACTCGTCGGCTCGTGGCGCGAAGGCGTGGAGCTGCTCGACGCAGTGAAGGCAGCCGTAACCGAGGTAGAAGATCACGACGACGGGCTTCCCGCGGTAGTCGGCGAGTGAACGGCTCTTGCCGTTGAAATCGACGAGGGTCCAGTCGGGGGACGCCGTCGGCTGCCAGCGGAAGGGGCCGAGCGTGTCGAGGTTGGGCCGATCGCCGACGTCGTCGGGAGTCGGCTTGCGGATGCGCCAGTCCTTCTCGAGACCGAGCTCGGCGGCGATCGCCGCGAGGCGCTCGAAGACGGGGCTTCCGATCTCGAGATCGATGACGCTCGAGTTTTGACGGAGATCCTCGAATGCGATCGCGGCTTCCTTCTTCTCACGGGCCGCCCAGAAGACCTCGACGAGTCCCGCGAGAGGCTTGAC
>CAYZGY010000359.1:6343-7974 GCA_964478085.1 uncultured Planctomycetia bacterium | reverse complement strand
GTCGTCGCCGCGCACCGAGATCCCTGCCGTTAGCTGCGTCGCGTCGTCGGTGAGGAAGGGCCGTGGGTCGAGCGGATTGTCGAGATCGAGTCCCAGCCCGAGGTCGAGAGTCACGCCCGCCCCGACGGTGAGCTGCCCCTCGCTCTTGAAGTCGATCAGCTCCGAGCCGCCCCTGATCCCGAGCATCTCGAGGTCGAGGTTCAAGGGCAGGGTCGTGTCGGCGCCGAGAGTCTCGAGCGTGCCCGCGAAGGTCATGTCGAGGAGCAGGTCCGCGTCGCCGCCGTCGCACTCGAGCCGCAGGTCGACACTCGTGACGAAGGGCGAGAGCGCTGCGGCGATCTGCGTCTCGACCGTATCGAGGAGACCGTTCGGATCGCCTTCGAAGGACTCGAGCTGCTCCGCGAAGCGATCGGCGAATCCGAGAAGCTCGTCGAGCGTATCCCCGAGGAGCGGCAGCTCGAGGTTGAACGGCCCGTAGGAGGATAGCTCGTCCCCGACGAACGCGATGGCGGCGTCGAGGAGCCTGGTGATATGCTCGATGGACAGCCCGCGCACGAGCTCGAGGTGCCCGAAATCCTGCAAGGTCACCGAGAGGCCGTCGTCGTCCACCTCGAGATTCCCGCTCGGGTCGATCTTGAAAACCGCGGGCCACTGGGCGTGGATTGCCGGATTCGCTCCAGTGAGACATTCGGCGAGGAAGGTCGCCGAGGTGACCTCCACCGGCAGCGTGAAGCTCGCGTCCGCGTCGACTCCGAGATTGACAAGATCGTCGAGGGTCGACGAATCCTCGAGGGCCCGGTAGAGCTCCATCACCGTCAGGGTCGGCGTCGCGGGGAAGGGATCGGCCAGGCTCAGCGAGAGGTCCGTGCCGACCGACCCCGAGCCGTTCACGATGTCGAGCGAGAGCAGCTGGCCGAGCCGCGCCGAGCCGTCGATGTCGGACGTGGTGAGCCCTGAGCTCGTCTCGATCTGCGAGTCGATGACGACTAGGTGGTCCGCGAGGATGTCGACGTGAAGCGGCAGGCCGACGTTGGCCCCGTCGCCGTCGTTGTCGGTCTGCGAGATGCCGAGGGCGATGCCGGCGAGCGAGCCGTTGGAGCGCTCGACCGTGAAGGTGCCGGGACCGACGGTCAAGTCGCGAACGACGATCGCGAACGGATGGTCTTCCGGGTCGCTCGTCTCGGAGCCGAACTCGACACTGAGCCGTCCGCTCGACTGCGTCTCGATCCCCGTCAACAGCGTGCCGAGAGTCGTTGTAGCGCCGTTGAAATCGAGATCGCTCCCGAAGGTCTCGCCGCTTCGCGTCGTGCCTTGAAGGGCGTCGGCGCCGTTGGCGGCGATCAAGCTCCCGGAGCTGTTGAGCCCGAAGATGCCCATGCCGCCGTTGAGATCGGCGACGAGCGTGCCGCGCGTCACCGCCACAAGCGGCGTGAGCTCGATGCCGAGCTTGAAGGAGAGGTCGACGTCGCTGACGACGTTCGCGTCGCTCGCCGTCGTCAACTGCGACAGAATCGGCACCGCGACGTCGCCGAGCATCTCCGTCGCGGGCGTTTCGATGAGGTGGAGGTCGCGCGCCGCCGAGAAGGGCGCGAGGGTCGTCGACAGATCGCAGTCGCGCCGCAGGGTCGGGC
>CAYZGY010000359.1:0-6333 GCA_964478085.1 uncultured Planctomycetia bacterium | reverse complement strand
CCGCGCCTTGCACCGACTCGAGAAGCGCCGCGAGCTCGAAGGCGTTCGTGAACGCCGGAATGTTCGGCTCGCTCTCGAGGAACATCAGCACGTGTTCTCGCAAGGGGCCGGCGAAGTCGAGGGCTTCCGACAGGCGCAGGCTCTTCGTGAACGGCATGAAGCCGTCGAAGACCGCAGACTCGCGCAGCGCGTCGAGCCAGTTCGCGAATCCGCCGAGGACCCCGATGGTCCCGGCCGGTGAGATCCGCGTGAAGGCCTCCATGTCGCTCGAGAGCTGCACGTCGACCGTCGGGGCGTCACCGGAGAGCGGCGCCGCGTCGGCGATCACCACCTGCGAAGGGGCCGGAGTGTGCGTCGGAAAAACGCCGGCGGAGACGATCGGCAAGGTGCCGTCGAGAGAGCCGCTGGGGCTCACGTCGATCAGCTCGGAGAGCGGCGTCGACTGGAAGTCCGTGAGGCTGAGCGCGTTGCCGTCTCCGACGAGCACGTCGACCAGGAGGTTCATCGCGATCGACCCCCCTTGCAGCTCCGCGTCGAGGAAGCCGACGGTCGCTCCGCCCGAGAGGTTCTGCTCGTCGATGGTCGCGGTCAGCCGGAAGTTCTCGAATTTCAGGTACGTGCTGTCGTCCGGGTCGGAGCCGAGGGCGAAGGTCGCGCCGACGGTCAGGTCGAACGAGACCTCGACGTCCACGTCGACCTCGATCATCTCATCGAGGAGAACGCCGCTCCGGAAGAGATCGAGCTCGAGACTGCGATGGCGTCGTCGACCGTTCTCGTAGGGCACCCGGAACTCCTGGACCAGCGAGGCGGCCGCGGTCACCTGTGCTGACGTGATTCCATCGACGTTGCCGAGATCGACGACGAGCTCCGTCAGCGTCGGTGTCTCGTCGCCGTCGAAGTAGGACGCGATCGGCGCCGCGAGCGTCGTGTCGAGCAGAGAGCCGAGATCGAGGACGGACGCGAGCGTCGCGGGTTCGGTGTCGAGCAGGTCGCTCGGAGCCAGCGGCGCGCCTCCGGCACCGCTGCCCTGGCCCTCTTCCGGTGGGAGCGCGACGGCGAGGAGCGGCAGCTCGAGGCCCAGCGCGCCGATCTCGCCGAGAGGCGCGCCGAGACCGGAGAGGAGAACGGCGGCTTCACCGAACGTGGCTTCGGCGATCTCCGGAACGAGTGGCGGGGGAAGCTCGCCAGCAGCGAAACCGACGTGAAGGACGTACTCGCGGATCCACGGGGAGTTTCTGTGGGCGATCGACCGGGGTCCGGAACCGCCGTCGAAGGTCTGTCCGGAGAAGACGTGCTGGTTCAGCTCGTCGACGATGCGCTGGTTGCCGAGGACGACCTCGGTGACGCGGATGCCGCCGTTCTCTGCGCGCGCACCCTGGCTCACCAGCTCGACGACGAGGTCGTAGACGTCCTTCTCCGCGGCGTTGAGGTCGTCAGGGGAGTTCGGGTCGGAGTTGATGCTGCCGACCGAGCGCGCGCTGACCGGCATGTCGATATCGACTTCCATCCCGGTGGTGTGGAGTCGACCGGGCGCCGTATGATCGCGGAAGTTCGCGGAGCTGTGTCCGTCGGCCGTGCTCAGGCCGTTGATCAGAATGCCCGAGTCGGAGAGCATCGGATCACCGAGGCGGCGCGTGAGTGTCGCGTTCGCCGCCGCAGCGACGGTGTTGGCGAGCCAGCTCGTGGAGAACCGTTCGGCCTGCAGCGTTCTGCCGTCCCGTTGCCCGTCGCTTGAGTTTCGGCCCGGCAGGTAATCGAAGGCGCCGGTGATCTGGGGGTACTGGAAGGCGCCGGTCGCCGGTGGATCCGGGTCGATCAGCTCGACCCACTCGGGCGCGAGAGGGACCACCAATCTCGGATGGATCGTGCAGGAGGTGAGGTTCTCCAGCCCGGCCAATCCGCTGGCGGTGTTCGGAGTCAGCACGCCGTTCGGATCGCTCGCCGACTCGAAGAGACGGAACGCGGAGTCCGTCGGGCCGTCGAGGATGCCGGTGGCGTCGGGGACGTCGCCATTGGAGGCACGGAAGTTGAGGAGATCGAGAATCAGCTGGAACTGGAGGATCGTCAGCTCGGGGTTCAGCAGGTGACCGCCGCCGCCGCAGAGATGGGGGAGGCCGTCGCCGGTCTCGATGTAGGCGACGAACTGTCGCTCCACTTCTCTTATCGGGTCCTTCAGCGTGACGGTGGTCTTGAAGCGCACCTCGATGGTGCCCTGGAAACCGAATCTGCCAGGGTCCGCGTCCGCCGCGAGGGTGCCATCGGTCGTGGGAACGAAGTAGGCCCGACCCGAGTCCTTGAAGGGGGGCTCGCCGAACTTCGCCGCGTCGATAAACTCGCCGACCTTCTCGATGGACTGAGTGAAGAGTTCCTGAATCTCCGGAGAGCCTGGTGGCGAAATGGCGAAGAGCTCCTCGCTGGTGCCGTTCGGGTGCCTCAGGATGAACTCCGTATCGCGGTAGTCGAATCCCGCCAGGATCTCCCGGAGCTCGACGGGGATGATCTCCGCGGTGCCTCCCTTGAAGTGCAGCATCTCGCTCGCCCGCGGCAAGGTCCACGCACCGCGGCCGAAGGTACCGGCCACGAGAACGTCGTCTTCCTGGTTATACTCCAGGTCGAAAACACTCACGGTGGGTAGCCCGAGTCCGACCGGCGCCCAGGCTTTGTTGCCCTGCGTGGGAGAAAAACCGGCATCGGTGATGTCGGTCGCGGTGGAGAGGACCGTCAGGAAGGCGCCTTGCTCGCCGCCGGCGAGCAAATAGTCGTCGAGCGGACCGGGCACGTACACGAGCGAACGCGACTTGAACTGCTGCTCGGCGAAGATGGCGAACAGGTTGCCGGTAACCCCGGACCAGTTCGCTCCGGCGTCGGTCGTCTCGATGATCAGCGGGAAGTTCTCGATGACGACGAACGCGTGCTGCCAGTCATCGGGGTCGACGGCGATCTTGGCGATGGTCGACGAAGGGAAGGGGCGGGTAATCGGGTTGAAGGTCCCGCCGGCGGTCTGGCGCAGGAAGAGTCGGCTTCCCGCGGCGACCCAGAGGACGTCCGGGTTCGGCACACCGTTCTGCGAGCCGCCGTACGCCATTGCGGTCACGGCCAGCGGACTCGGGTTCGGGCCCGTGGTCATCGGGGAGAAGACGTTCCTGACGTTGTCGCCCTGGTTGAGCGACTCGAAGACGCCTTTCATGCCGCCGATCACCAGGCGGCGGGGCTGGACGGCATTCAGCTCGAGCGGTGTGATGAACGCGAAGTCGCTGCCGGACCCGACGTTGAGGCGTGTCCCGTTGGGGAGCCTGAGCCCGACCTCTCGCGCGGCGCCTCCCGGGGCGGTCTCGCCACTCGGCAAGAAGGTCTGTCGCCGTAAGAAACTGAGGTGCTGCGAGCTGAAGTAGCGGATCGACTTGCCGGGGATCGTGTCGTTGTCGACCGCCGGAGTGCCTCCGTCTCCGGCGAGTAGCTCGCGCCACTCGAGGCGACGTTCGTCGTCGGGATCCGCGCCGATGCCACCGTGGATCTGAGCGGACGTGCCGTTGTCCTGCGATCCGCCGAGGACCACGTCGGAAACGCTGTCGTAGGCGATGTTGTAGAACTCGAACGTGGCGAGCCCGTCACCGGCAAGCGAGAACCAGTCGCCGAGGTCCGGCTGACCATCTCCATCGAGGTCTCGATCGTCCCTCGGGTTGGTTCGAAGGAAAACCCCGCCGTCGTCGACCTCGACGAGGTCGCCGTTGGCGTCGAAGGTGATCTCGCGGGAGTCGGCGTGAGGTGCGGAGCCGGCTCCCGGAGTCGCGGCGCCCAGCCCCGTCGCGTCGTGAGTGATCGGCACCCACTGCGCGTCAGGCACCGGGTGGCTCGGCGTGCTCACCGAGACGAGGTCGAACGTGCCCGGCTCGCCGGCGTCGCCGCGGAAGAGCCTTCCGGTGAAACGCCTGGCGCCGACGGAGTTCGTTCCCGTGCCGCTCGGGAGCTCCTGTCGATCGCCGCCGACGTAGACGACATCCGGGTCGACCGGATCGGCGGCGATCGAGAAGTGGAGACCGCCCTGCCCCCCCGGTTTCGACTTCGGCTGCAGCCCGCTGATCGCCTGCCAGCGACCGCCGCCGCCCCAGAATCCCGTGGCGGCGCTGCCTCGCAGTCTGAAGCTGTCCTTGTCGATCCTGTCGATGACCCAGTCGCTGTTGATCTCTGCCGCGAGACCGTCTCGGGTCACCGTGACCCCGGTGACGCCGCTGATACGGACGACGGTGCCGGTATGGATGCTGTGTCCTCGGTCCCGGATGACCACGCGTTGTGATGCATCGAACGTCAGCGTCTCGATAACGAACGGTCGCTCCAGGGTCCGGGGCACGTCCATTTCGGACCAGCCGATCTCCGTGAGGTCGTCGGCGACGCCGTCGTTGTTGTTGTCGATGCCGTCGCGCGTGTGGTCCTCGCCCCGGAAGAGCCCGACCAGGCGGTTCTCGTTGATGATCCCGACGTAGATGGCGAGGCGGCCGCCCCTGTCGTGGACCGCCATCTCGATGTTTCCCGTGTCGGCGGTGATCAGCGCCTGCATGGCGGGGCTGGCGACGTTGACCCAGTCGACGCTGCGGAGGAACGGGGAGCCGCGGCTGTCGCGGGTTACGAAGATGCCGCCCGCGTCCTCGATGATCGTCTCGGTGGCGGAGCCGTCGACGAGTCGAAGCGTCGGGCGAACGGCGGCGTAGATTCGATGCTGCTCGCTCGGCACCCCGACGAGGTCGAAGACCGGAGCGTTCGGCAGCCCGCCTACCCCGGACAGGACGTCGAGGGTCGGGCCCCCGTCTCCCAGCGTCAGCCGGTACATGCCGCGGGGAACGTCGTTGATCGCGAACGGATTGTGCGGCAGCGTCGGGAAGTTGGCGTTCGACGAGAAGAAGATGTCGTCCCCTCGCGGGACAATTCCGGAGACGTTGACGTCGGTAGCGCGGAACGTGTTCGGGTCTTCTTCGTCTTCGTCGTCGTCGTCGTCGTCGTCGTCGTTTCCCAGCTGGGGGGGCGGCTGAAACCGGGTCAGGTCGATCTCGCTCCATTTCGAGCCGCCGTCGGTCGAGCGCAGAATGATCCCGATGGGCCCGCCGACATCGTCGCTGCTCGAGAAGCGGCCGGCGCCCGCGACGAGCGTCCCGAGATCCTCGAAGGGATCGTCGCTGAACGGGGGGTCGGTGGGGTCGATCGCCATCGCGCCGATCGACAGCGTCGAGGCGTCCGGGGTGGCGTTGGTCCAGTCCGGCGTCGTGCTGGTGGCGTTGGTCGTCTTCCAGATGCCGCCGTTGGTCCCGCCGGCCCATAGAATGTCCGGGTCGTCCGGATGGGCGACGACGGTGTGCATGGCGCCGGCGACCCTGTTCTCCGGGTTGGGCTCGGTCGCCGCGGTCTGACCGACGTTGCGTACGTTGTCCGAGAGGCCGCCGGAGCTCGGCGCGGGCCCCTGCTCCACCCACTGTCGCAGCTCTTCGGCGGCGACATCCGCCAGCGGACTCGCCTTCGAGGAATGGGCAGAAAGCTGCTGTCCCGCATGAGCGAAGCCCATGAGGTGGAGCGCCTCTTCCGCCACAACCGCCGCCAGGAGGCGGACCTCGTCGCCCGGCGGGCTCCGTCCCTTGTGCACCTCTGCCTCGATCTTCTGCGTGAAGACGAAGGCCTCGTCGCGTCGGTTCTGGTTGCCGACATCGACGTCCTCGGCGACTCCGTAGAGCTCGCCAAAGGCCGCGAAGGGGGCGCCATCGCCCCCGAGGAAGACCGTAGAGTAAGCTATTTCTTCGGACGGCTGCTCCGTCGTGAAACGGGCGCCGAAGGCCTCGAACTCGACGTTGAGGAGCTCGGCGACGGACTCCGCATCGGCGTCGTCCGACGCCGGAACGTCGAAAGGGCCGACGGTGATCGGGCCGTCGTAGACGACGTCCGTGGCGCCGTCCGCGTCGAGGTAGAAGAGCTGCTCGCGCGGCTCATCCGACCCCGAGTCGTGCGGGGAATCGACCTCGACGAGGCCGCCCCAGTCGACCCTCGGAGGGGTGCTCGTGTCGGCCACCGCCGCGGTCTCGTCGGCCGTCTTCTCGACGACCGAGTCCGCGAGGAGGACCTCGACGAAGGCCGAATCGTCCACCTCCTGGTGCTCGAGCGCGCCACCGATGCCATCGGCCGAGAGCGCGCCACCGATGCCATCGGCCGAGAGCAGGACTCGCGGCTCGAGGGTCTCCAAGCGGAAGTTGGAATTCGGGGCCGAACTCATGTCGTTGAACACGTGGGTAGAACGCAGCACGATGGCATCTCCGAGAGACCGAGAGCGGGCGCTATTTCATGAGACGCACTTCC
>CAYZGY010000358.1:0-7989 GCA_964478085.1 uncultured Planctomycetia bacterium | reverse complement strand
TGAAAAAGTCGATTCGGCGTCCAAGCGGCCGATTCGCCCGAGCTCTTCGTCGCTGGGCCAGCCCGCGGGACACGCGAGTCTGCGTCACCGTCGCGTGGCTGACGAACAGCACGGGCGACGGAATCGTCGGCCGCCTCCTCCGCGACGGGGAAGAGATCTTCGCCGTCGACCCGGACGGAGGTGGAGTCTACGACCCGAGTGACCCGGCCACCGTCGATGCGATCCGCTCCAGCGGAGACGGCTCACAGTTCTACGCGACGATCGAAATGGTTGGTGGTCCCCGGGATCGGGACCGCGACGGAGTTCCCGATCATTGCGACAACTGCCCTGACCTCGAGAACCCTCAGCAGACGGACGCGGATGGAAACGGCATCGGCGACGCTTGCGAGGAGGCCTTCTTCCGACGGGGAGACTTCGACGGGAACAGTCGAGTCGAGCTTTCCGACGCGGTCAGCTTGTTCACCTTTCTCTTCCGAGCTGGGAGCCCTCCGTCGTGCCCGGATGCTGCCGACGCGAACGATAGCGGACGCCTCGATCTCTCGGACGGAATCTTCACGCTTGCGTGGCTATTCCCGGGTGGTCTGCCGCCGCCGGCCCCTGGCCCGCACGAGTGCGCAGCGGACGTCATTCCCGATTCACTCGGGGAATGTGATCCGAGCGGAACGACCTGCTCCTTAGATCTCGACTCGACTTGACATCCCTCGCCGTTCTGCTCAACTGCCCTTACGAGGATTCTGATTCGACATGTCCCACTGAGCAGACGACGACGCCTTGGCCAAGCTCTACTTTCGACACGGCACGGTAGGCTGCGCGAAGACGCTCAATCTTCTCGCGGTCGCCCACAACTACGAACGCCAGGGCAAGAAGGCTCTCGTGCTCAAGCCTCGCGTCGACACGCGATTCGGCGAAAAGACCATCTCGTCTCGCGCGGGGCTCGAGCGCGAGGCCGATCTCCTCCTCGACGACGATACCCCCATCGAGCCCTCCTTTTTCGACGACTGCGAATGCGTCCTCGTCGACGAGGCCCAGTTCCTCTCTCCGCGCGTGATCGAGCGCCTGCGTGGGCTCGCCGACGACCGCGACATCCCCGTCATCTGCTACGGCCTCCGCACCGACTTCCGCACGCAGCTCTTCGAGGGCAGCCGCCGCCTCCTCGAGCTCGCCGACGCGATCGAGGAGATCAAGACGACGTGCTCGTTCTGCAATCGCAAGGCCGTCTTCAACCTCAAGTCGGTCGACGGCACGCCGACGATCTCCGGCGCGACGCGCGAGCTCGGTTGCGAGGAGCTCTACCGCCCCGTCTGCTACGCGCACTACTGCGAGCAGCTCGGCCTCGAGGACGCCGGGGAGGCGCGTCGGGCCTCGGATCTCGCGAGCTCCTAGCTGGGCCGAGCTGTTCATCCGAGCGATCCGGCTCGCCGTTCCTGTCGTGAACGAGTAGTCCACCGCTAGAGGTATACGAGCAGACTCTACCCTGTCGTTGCAAGAAACTGACCGGTTTCGCAACGCGAGGTTTCCGCCGCGCCGTCAGCTCGCGGCCTGAAACGCGTCGAGAATCTTGCGGAGTTCGCGCTCGTTTGTCTTATCAGCCTGTTGGAGAAGTGCTTCGAGTGGACAAGCGAGACGATTTGTCCGAGATCGAGGAGCTGAAACTCGCCACTGCCGCCGCGCGACTCGCTCGATTCGCGTCGGACAGCCGACGGTCGAGCTCGCTTCGCCCGGTGAGCCAGGCCGATCCCGATTCGTCGTGCTCTGGGAAGCCGCGGGAAGCGTGAGCGACCCGGACGATGTCGAAAGCGCATTCCGCGGACCGACCCTCGATCCGTCTCAGCTCACGCCGAGCGAGTTCGTCCGCTTCTCGGTCTGGTTTCTCAACGGCTCCGAGCCGTCGTCGCAGGCCGTGATCGACGAGATCGAGATTCCGTACACGCTCCCGCCGAGCGGACGGTTCGCTCAGTAGCGCGAAATCGTGAAGCAGCTCAGCTCTCGAGTCAGTATCCAGAAGCGGAGGGCTGAGCCGTTTCTTATTTCGCAGTCTGCCAGAGCGTCTCAAGGACGCCCCATTCGAAGCGACGATACTTCCAGAGGAACGCCTGCTCGACGACCTTGTCGTAGTCGCCCTCCCGGAAGAGCGCGACCTCGTTCTCGGACAGCGCCGGATTCGTGAACGCGCGAAAGGAGTCGTTGCCCGGCTGATCGTGACAGCCGACGCAGCTCGTTTCCGGAGCGAAGGTCAGGAAACGATCGAGCGTCTCGGTTTTCGATCCATCCTCGAAAGGATCGAAGTGAAAGGGCTGGATCGGGAAGAAAAACTGATCCCCGCGCTTCGTCGGTTTCAGTCCTCCGTCTCGCTCGAAGAGGAGCGATCGCCGCGAGGCGTGGACCTCGAAGAAGCGCTGCTCGGACTTCTCGAGAAGGAACTCTTGATTTCGCTCACCCGAGACACCGCTGTACTTCCCTCGCAGAGCCTCGATCTCGATGCGTGTCAGGCGATCACGAATGACGCGAAGCTCGACGGAGAGCGTCACTTTCGTCGCGCGCAGACGCCCCTCGTCGTCGACCAGGATCATCTGCCGAACGAGAGCCAGCTGCGTACCGGGCTCGATGCGCGGTGCCGCAGGTGCGGCCTTGCTGTGGCTACGATTGAGCGCCTCGCGAAAAGCCTTCCCCGCGTCCTTGCCTCGAGGGTGACGAAGAAAGATGCGAAAGAGCGATCGTCCTCCGAACGCGCGCAGGTGAAGGCGCGCGGCGGGACCCTGTCCTCGCATCACGAGCTCGATCCAGTCACCGTCACTCGACAGCAGTTTCGGAGGCAAGAACACAGCGTCGGGCATCCTCGGATCGAACGAAGAAGGCAACGCCTTCGAGGCGACCGCACGCGCGTAGTTGTCGGGGAGTGCTGCAATCTCGGCGGGCGAGAGCGCGATCTTTCTCAACGCGACCGCGAACAGCTGCCTCAGTCGCGCCAGAGCAGCCGTATCCGCCGGCGACCGAACAGGCGCCTCGCCGACCTTCGCAGAGACGAGCTGCGAATCGCTGACGATGTCGAAAAACGCCCACAAGTCACGCGAGACAATCGCCCGGCTGAACGGATCAGGAACGAGGGCGTGGCCGCCGGCGTTGAATTCCTCGAGCAGCTTCGCGACGCGATCGTGATCCGACCCGTCGATGAGTCGACGTGTCTCGGTCCAGTGCAGCGGATCGAGGAGATCGTGTCCGAACTCGCGTCCGTCCTTCATCGTGCGCACGAAGAGCGCACGATGGAGTCGATTCCAGAGATGCGCCGGCGACGGATCGTAAAGCGTAATCCCCTGCTCTTCGGATCTCACGGTACCGGTGAACGAAAGGCTGCTCGTGAGCGCGACTGCGATCGCGAAAATCGTGCGAGTCGTTCGGTTCATCTCAACGTTCTCCTGCCTGACGAAGAATCTCTCGATAGACCTGACGCGCGTGCTCGTAGGCATTCGCCGCGTCGTCCTGCTCGTCGGCGTCGTACGTGCGCTGTTTCGACTTCCAACACTGATCGACGCCGAGGAGGCACCAGCGCGCCGAGTCCGCAGACGCGCGGATCGGACGACCGCCGACCGTCACGTAGATCGGATTCGTGTGCGCATGAGGAAAGACGCGCAAGGCGACCCAACTACTATCGGAAATCTCGGTGGAGAAGCTCAACTCGCGCTCGGTGCCGTCCGCGACGAGCTCTGTCGTTTCCACCGCGTAGCCGTTGACCACGAGCTCGACGTCGAGCGTCGGGGAATTCTCACGACGCGCCGCAGCCCTGACGGAAAAATCGATACGCGAACTCTCCGTGAGGGCTAGCTCCCCACCGTCCTTGCCCATGCGAACGATCTCGTCCGTTCCCGGACGCTTCGCGGCGAACCCCATCAAGTGCACCGTACCGTCGCTGACGTAGCTGCGACCCGACGCGAGACCCGCAACCCACGGCTCGAAGTCGAGCTTGCCGTCGACCTGGACGTAGACACGTCCGATGCCGACGCGCTCACCGGACACGCACGGGAAGTCGGTCTCGCCGCTCACCGCGACGCGGAAGCCGCAGTTGAGCACGTGGTACCACATGTTCCACTCGGCCGTGCGCTGCGTGTTCATCGCGGAGATGAAGTCGATCGCGGGAAGCAGCTTCCCGCCGGGTCCGGGAACGCGATGTGTGACGTCGACGACGAACTCGTTCGCGCCGATGCCGTCGTACGCAGGAATTCGATAGTGCGGTAGCCCGTTCGGTCCGTCGCGCCCCTCGGTTCCCGGCACGCGTCCGACGAAGCTCGTCAGTCCGATCGACGAATGCGCCGGCCCGCAGACTGCGCCTTGCTTCTTCGCCCAGCGGAGCGTGTTGAGACCGAGTGTCGGCCAGTGGTGCTTCGACTCGCCCCCGGGGAAGATCTGCTCGCTCAGGTTGAGCAGATTGAGGTGCCCCGATTGATGAGATCCGAATCCCGAGACCTCCACGTCGTAGCGCAAGAGATACGGATACTTCGACTGTGCCGCGACGGCTCCCGTGAAGAAGCGCTTCTGAAAATCGAAGCAAGGCCCCCAGGTGAGACAGCAGCCGACCTTGAGATCCTCGCCCATCGTGTGTCGCAGCATGTCGTTCGGTTGAACGCCCTCCGTCGGGCTTTCGTAGTGAAGGCAACCTGCCGCGTGAATGTGGTGATCTCCCGACCACCACCCGGTTCGCGACGGATCGATCCATCGCTGGACGCGGTACTCGAGCTCGACGGGCGCCGTGCCGAGCGTCACGGTCTTCGTCTCGGGGATCGTCTCGGGGCCGCGAGAACACAGGATCGTGTACTCGCCTGGCGGCAAGCGAATCGACTCGCCGTCGCCGCGATAGATCTGTGGCTGGAAGAAGAAATCTGGCGCGAGTCGCTTCGACTGAGCCGGGTAGACGCGCCCTTCGGCATCCCGAATCTCGAAGCACGCGAACGCGGGACGGTCCTCATCGTCGTGGATGCGAAAGGTGAGCGGCGCCGACGGCCGCGTGTCGAACGGGAGGTCGATCTTCGCCCACGAGTCGTCTTTCGCGGTCGTGTGAAGGTCGATCCAGTCGATGCGCATCTTCGTCTCTTCGTGATTGGGATCGATACGCACGCCCACAAGCTCGCTCTTGGCGTGAAAAGTCACCTCGTAGAGATGCTCGCGCCCCGGCTCGAGGACAAAGTTGAAACGGTGCGCCCCGTCGGCTCGCGGACGCTCCTTTGTCCACCAGAAGAACTGACCGACGCCGGGACGGTCCGACTCTGCCCAAAATCGAATTGTCATCTCGGCCTTCGGACCGTCGACCTTCGCACCGAAGTACGGATCGCCGCCTGTTCCGGTCACCTCGAGCGAACCGTCCTTCGCCTCGAGCTCGACGTTGTTCATCGAGAACCAGCCGTCCGTGCCTCGCTCGGCGTCGAAACGCCACTCGCGAACGAGCGTGCCGTGCTCTCCGGGTGCCCCTCCCACCGAGAACTCGAGACTCGCCGGACGCTCCCCCTTCTCTCGACTGTAGAGCTGAAGGACGCGGTACTCGAGTCCGAGCCCGGAGAGACTCGGCAGCATCGGCCGGCCCTCGTAAGCCGAAAGACGCATCCATCGCGCGTCGACCTGCTCGGCGGGCGCGTGTGGTAGCGGCCGCGCGTTCGGGCTTTCGATCAGCAGCCGCTGCTTCACCTCCGCGGGATTGATCACCTTGACGAGGAAGGTGCGCCACCCCTGCTCGACGAGCTCACGAGAGGCGGGTCCTTCGACGACTCGAGGATTCTTCCCCTTCTCGAGAACGACCGCGACGAGACAGAGCGGATCGAGCAGCTCCTCGATCTCGTGCGTCAGACTCGGGTCCTGGTCGACCCAAGTGAGTCCTTCGAGCGCCTTCTGGGTCGCGGCAGGAAGCGGGCTTCCGATGTAGTCGAGAGCCGTCGTCAGTCGGCGCACCTGACCGAGGAGCGGCTGCGCGTCGACTTCCGGCGCCGGAGGGAGCTCACGCCGACTCGGCGCCGTGCAAGACTGCGAAGCGAGAGCGATGAAAAGAAGCGACACGCCCAGCGCGCAACGATGTTTCTGCATCACGACTCCTTCCTTCGGGGAGGACGAAATTGTACCTCAGTCGCTCGAAGGAGTCTCGCGCCGGAGCACCCTCTGGGGATTCTCGACGTCGAGCGCTACGAAAAGGCAGATCGACGAAACGATGATCCCCCCGACCACCGCGTGCTCGTAGCCGCCACCGGTCGACGACTTCGCGAAGGCGAAGAGCCAGGGGCCGATCGCGCTCCCGAAGACGACGATCGACGTGTGGACACCCGTGATCACGCCGAGGTGCGCTCGACCATAGAATCGCGGCCAGACGACACCGCTGATGAGATTGAAGAGTCCTCCCGAGACTCCGTAACCGACGCTGAACATCGCACGCCCGACCGGCGAGTGCAGCTGCAGCAGACCGGCCGATCCGAGCATCAGGCCTGCGAGCATGGCCCAGAGCAGGTAACGGATGCGCATCCCATCGCTGATCCGCCCACCCATGACATTGATGAGAATGCTGTACAGAGCCATCGACGGAAAGAGCGCGTAAACCTCACGCTCGGAGATCGCCGAGAGGCGACCGAAGTCGACGATGTGAAACGTCATCGCGGTCATGATCAACGCGGGGAGCATCAGCGCGACGTTGAAGATCCAGAACGCGTACGTCCGACACGCCTCGCGAAGGGTGAAGTCTTTCTCGAGCGGTGCCGTCGACGTGTCGGCGCCTTCCCCCATCGAAACGTCTTCTCGTGCACCGTCCATGCGCAACCCGCATTCCTCGGGATTGTCGCGAAAGAACAGCCCTCCGAGCGCGGTCATTCCGATGCCGACGATCAACGCGAGCGACATCCAAGCTCCTCGCCAATCCCCGCCGCTGCCGATGAGCCACGCGAAGAACGCCGGCGAGATCGAGAAGATCGCCGACGCGAGCGCCCCTGTGATCCCCATGACGAAACCGCGGCGTACGTGGAACCACTTTCCGAGCATCGCCTTGGACACCATGGTCAACACTCCCTGACCCCAAAAACGCACGAGGAAGAAACCGACCGTCATCACGACGAGCACCGGACCGACCGCGTCGAGCCTCGTCCCCATCGCTCGTCTTAGCGCGTCCGCGATCACATCGCTGCGACTCAAGTAGATGAGCGTCGCGCCGAGACCGAGGGTCGAGCACACGACGACGATGCGGGCTCCGAACCGATCGAGGAGTCTGCCGGCGAACGGAAGGACGAGACTGCTCGCGATCGTCCCGTACATGTACGCGGCGCTCAAGTCGAGTCGGTCGACGCGTAGCGCCGCGCAGAGATGCTCGGTGAAGACGCTAACTCCCATCGTTTGCCCCGGAGCGCTCATCACCGACCCGACCATCGACACGAACGCGATCACCCAGCCGTAGGAGAACGGCCAGCGTCGCGGCGCGAAAGGAAAGTCGCTGAGGTTCGGGAGCTTCAACGTCGGAGGACGGGGCGATGGCCGGCAAAAGGAAACATGGCAGCATCACCGAGAAAGCTCGGGAATGCAATTTCTGGCGAATCGTCGCGATCTCGAAGTGTACGGCGTCAAACAAGGCTTCCAAGGCGTCCTGGGACGCCGCTTCGTCAAGCTCCGCGAGACGGACGTCGGTCATAATTTCGGGCGGGGAGGCTCTCTCCTCGGCTCGGTCGACTATCGATTGCCGAGCGAGCCGGGGCCCGTTCTTTCCGGGCTCGCCGAAGCGCTCAAGCAGTTCGATCTCGTCGTCGGGCTCGGTGGCCTCGGCAGCTACTCCGTGCTCGAGCGTGTCTACGCTCACCACGACATGGGCTTGACGACGACGATGTTCGTCCCCGCGACGATCGAGTCGGAGTTCCTCGACCCGGCCGTGACGCAGAAGTAGGCGGAGGAGGAATCTCACGGCGTTCATACAGTCAGCATCCGCGCGGACACAGCCGCGCATACGGCGATCCAGGCGATCGATAGCCTGCGCGAGCAGGC
>CAYZGY010000357.1:0-8004 GCA_964478085.1 uncultured Planctomycetia bacterium | reverse complement strand
CGCCAAACATCGCACCCACGGTGACGTTTCTCCAGGTGGCGCCACTGTCATCGCTGCGGTAGATCCCCGGGCTCGAGCCGTTGACGACGGCCGCGTACAGCCTCGTTGGGTCCCCGGGATCACCGACAAGGTCGGTGACGTCCCCGGCGGGCAAACCGCTCAGGCCTGCGCCCGAGACTCGCAGGAAGTTGAGGCCACTATCCGTGCTGCGGAAGATGCCGCCGCTGCCACCACCTGCCGGCGTGAATTGGTTCGCCGCCGCGACGACCGTCGAGCCTCGCGCCGCCACCCCAGAGATCGTCAGGCCGACGAGCGAGACGGCTCCTGGAGTCGTCCCGGCCGCCCTGCCGATGGCGACCCAGCTGGTGCCACCGTCTACGGTTCTCAGCAGTCCGACCGGCGGACCTCCGGTCCCGCTAAAGGAGCTAAAACTGCCGATACCGGCGACCAGAGTGTTGTGGGTCCCGTCGGTAGGGTCGAGATCGAGCGCCCCGATCGACAGCGACCCAAGGGTATCGGTCAACGGTGTCCAGACCGGATCTGCCGCCGTCGCATTGGTCGTTTTCCAGACGCCGCCGTTGACCGCGCCGATCCACAGAGTCCCGGAATCAACCGGGTGGGCGACGACCGTCTGCACCGCGCCGACAACCGGATTGTTGACGGGCGACGGGATACCTTCGACCTGTCCGTTCGAGATGGGTCTTGGGCCTTGTGGCTCCCAGGCGAGCGCCGCCGAGGACAGCGACGAGACAGAGCCACTGCCCGAGCCGTGCCCGAGAACATGTGAAGCCCCGCCGCCTTCGAGCAAGCCCGTGGCATAGAAAGTCTCGAGCCGCCCCTCCGCGTCCTCGCTGTACGCGCTGAGAACGACGTCCCCACTCGGAACGTTCGTCGCCACGACCGTCAGACCGCGAGGACCTTGAATCGGCACGAGGTCGAGTCCGCCGGTATCGCCGTGGACCTCCACCTCCGCAAAGGTCCCGACGACGGAGGCGTACGTCAGGATCTCAAACGTGTCACCCAGAGTCGGGACGAAGTCGTCCCAGACGACGAGCCGAAGCGTGCCGTCGAGCTGCGCTTGGCCCGAAACATTCCATTGATCATGCTGGTCGCCAGTGTTGCCGGCGAACGTGCCACCCAGCTCGATCTCCAGCGTTGCCTCGGCCTCGTTGGTGAAATCTCCGCTGTGGTTGACCACACCGGGCGAGTTTCCGGGGGAGACGAGACCCGTGTTACGAAGGTCTCCGAAGACCTCACCGGAACCCGTAACGCTTTCCCAAGGAAGGACTTCGAGCGCCTCCGAGAGGACGAGCGGGGACTCCAGGGTGATGTGGAAGTCGCCGACATCCTCGACAACCGAAGACAAGCCCCAAAAATTAACTTCTGGAATATTTTCCTCAGAAGTCCAGTTTTGAGTCTCTTCACCATCCGCACGAGCCTCTTCGAAGATCGCCTCCTCGGACGACTCCTCGAGCGCTTCATCGGACCAGTCGATGAGACTGCCTTCGGTCTCGTCGACCGAGGCGTCCACGGACATCACGCTTTCATCGGCGAGCCCGATCTCGCTCGACGAATCATCCTCGAGCAGCGATCCGAAGTCGATCGTCAGGCTCTCGGATTTCGTCGATTCGATCGTCGCCGCGGAATCGTCCGCGACGCTCTCCCCGACCACATTTTCATCGAGTCGTGTCTCGACACCGACATCCGTAAGAAACTCGTCGACCGAGCCCGTCTCATCCACGAGGGCGAGAGCCGGGTCAGCCGAGAGCAGGATGCGTGGCTCGAGCGATTCGAACAGCAAAGGGTCTTGCCGTTTCAAAGCCAGCACTCCGTGTTAGGAGGCGAATCGCCCAACGAGTGGACGATTCCAGAAACGAAACTTCGGCGAAAAGGAACTCGATCACCGCTTCGAATACGGCAGGACGAACGCACACCATCGCCGACCAGCGCGAACATGGAAACGTTCACGCGACGTCGAAGAAGGTGCGAAAACGACGACCACCGGAAAAAGCGGATCCCAACCCCAGGACCCGGCTCGTCGAGATTCGACACCAGATTTCGATGCTTTTGAATCCATTCTCTTTTAGCCGTCGACCCAGATCAAGTCAAGCCGAAAGGGCTTTACAGTCTTTACAGTAGTAAGTAAGTAAGCGTCGGCGACGTCCTGGATGAATCTCTGCGGCGCCGATCGTGACAAAAAAAGTCGTACGAGAAGGTCGTGTTTGTGTTTTGTTTGTCACGCGCTCAGGCGCTCGAGAATTCGTTGTAACACGCTCGATGTCGATTCCGTTGACACCGATGCCTCGTTCGTCGATCTTTGGATGGGGTCACGAACAGGCAAGTTCCCCGAACGCCTGGAATCGGCCGGAAGGCGTCGGCGGCATCGAAGCGTGGAGTCTCGGCATCGTCGTCGAGGATGCCCACGTGCTCGCGGCGACACTCCCCGACGCGATCCAGGCGCAGTCGCCCGACTTCGTCTACTGCTCCGCGCGCGATTCGCGGACGAGCGAATTGACCTCGGCCGTCGTGCTCGCGGGCCCTCCGCCGCCTCAGCGCGATCCTCGAGGAGTGGTCGAGAAGAACGCTCCGAGCCCCCCGCACGGATATTCCCCTGGCGGGATCGGCCCGACTCCGCCATTCTATACGGCCTTTTTCGTGCCCCCCCGTAAGCTGAGCCATGTCGGACGAAACCCGCCGCTCCTCACGATCGAGTTCCCGACGCCGCCGCTCGCGCCGGAAGAAAAAGCCCGGAGATTCGCCATCGGCGGAGCCTTCGGGCGCCAAGAGCCCGCCGAAGCGTGGGGGCCGGCCGAAAGGCGACAGCGCACCGAAACGCGAAAGCTCCCCGAAGCGAGCCGGACGCCGTTCCCCGGTCGAGCTGACACAACCCGAGGGCGAGTTCCAGCTCCTCCTCGAGAAGATCCAACGCGCGCTCGGCGAGCAGCAGTACGTCAAGCCGACGCCGATCCAGCGCAAGGCGATCCCGCCCGTGCTCGCAGGTCGTGACCTTCTCGGCGCCGCCCAGACGGGTACGGGAAAGACCGCCGCGTTCACGCTGCCGATTCTGCAGTACCTGATCGAGAACGAACGCCGCCCAGAACCAGGGCGGCCGCGTGTGCTCATCCTCGCTCCGACTCGCGAGCTCGCCGCACAGATCGGCGAGAGTATCGAGGCGTACGGCAGACACCTCAAGCTCCGACACACCGTCATTTTCGGTGGAGTGTCCCAGGGACGTCAGGTGACCGCCCTCGGTCGCGGACTCGACATCCTCGTCGCGACCCCCGGACGGCTCCTCGACCTCATGGGTCAAGGTCATGTCGCGCTCGGAAGCATCGAGATCTTCGTCCTCGACGAAGCTGATCGAATGCTCGACATGGGATTCATTCACGACATTCGAAAGGTCATCGCGAAGCTCCCGAAGAAGCGCCAGACGCTCTTCTTCTCCGCGACGATGCCGAAGGACGTCATCGAGCTCTCACGAACGCTCGTGCACGACCCGGTCGAGGTCGCGATCGAGCCCGAAAAGCCAGCCGTCGACCGCATTGCCCAATCGCTCGGTTTCGTCGAGAAGAGAAACAAACCGAAGCTGCTCGTCCACCTGATCCAAGAGCGGAACCCGTTCAAGGTCATCGTCTTCACGCAGATGAAGCACACGGCCAACCGCGTCGCACGAAAGCTCTTCGACGCCGACATCTCCGCCGCGGCGATTCACGGCAACAAGAGCCAAAACGCGCGCACGCAAGCGCTCGACGGGTTCAAATCGGACAAGATCCACGTGCTCGTCGCGACCGACGTCGCCGCGCGCGGCATCGACGTCGACGGCATCACGCACGTGATCAACTACGATCTGCCGCAGGTTCCCGAGACCTACATTCACCGCATCGGCCGCACGGCACGCGCGGGCGCGTCAGGGGAGGCGATCTCGTTCTGCTGCCCCGACGAGCTCGCGATTCTCGACGAGATCGAGCGAGCGATTCGGCGCAAGATCCCCGTCATCGACGACCACCCCTTTCACGCCGAGCCCTCTCGCGAAGCGAGCGCCGAGGCTGCCGCAAAGTACCGCGCGGGCATGGGCGGGAAGACCCACTCGGGCGGGCGAGGGCAGAGGCCGGCGCCGAAGTCGCGTCGGCCCGAGAAATCGTCGACCTCGAGCGAGCCACGACGCACGAAAAAGAAGTCGAGCGGTACGGGAAAGAAGAAGTCCGAGGCGAAGAAGAAGTCATCGCGCCCACCACGGCGCCGTGGCGGGCGCGGATCGCGTTCTCGTCGTCGGAGCGACGACGGTTAGACGATCTAATCGTCTCCTCCCGACTCCGCGATGAGGTGTCTCGAGACGAACTCTTCGTCGATCGTCACGCCGAGACCGGGTCCATCGGGAACGACGATCTCCCCGTCCGCAGCCTGGACCTTCTCGAGCGTCATCTCGTGACGCAGAGGCGAGTCCTCGACGCAATCCTCGAAGATGAACGCGTCGCGACACGTGCTGAGCCAATGGAGGCTCGCCGCGACAGTCACCGGGCTCGTGTAGCAGTGGTTGCAGAGACGAGCGCCGATCTCCTCGACGCGATCCTTGATGTAACGCGAGTCCGTGAATCCATTGCGCGAGATGTCGACCTGATAGACGTCGAGTGCGCGTGAATCGATGAGCGGCCGAAAGGACTGTCGCCCGCACTCTTCTTCTCCCGCGGCGACCGGAATCGGCGACCGATCTCGCAGCCAACGGTAGCCCTCGACGTCGTCGGGCTCGAGAGCCTCCTCGAGCCACTCGGGAGACAACTCCGCGAACGCGTGCGCCCTCCGCAGCGCGGTTCGCGCGTCCCAAACGCAACCCGCGTCGATCAGAAGCGTCGCGTCGTCTCCGAGCCCCTCTCGCGCGCCACGAACCAGATCGATGTCGATCGCCTCGCTCTCCCCCATCGGCTCCCAGCCGAATTTGACGGCGCGATAACCCGCCTCGATCCATCGCCGACCGATATCGGCCGTCTCGGCTCCGTCTCGGCCGAAGAGAATCGACGCGTACGCCGGGAAACGATCGTGACGCTTCCCGCCGAGGAGCCGGTGGATCGGCTCGCCGTAGTGCTTTCCGGCCAAATCCCAGAGCGCGACGTCGACCGCGGACATCGCGGTGATCGTCACCGAGCGCCGGCCGGCGTAGAGCGTGCTCCGGTACATCTTCTGCCAGAGTCGTTCGATCTCGAGCGGGTTCTCCCCGATGAGGAGACGCCGGAGGCCCGACGCGATGTTGTGGCTGAACGGCGCGTCGATGACGGCCTTGACCATCTCGGGGGAAGAGTCGGCTTCACCGACCCCCTCGAGGCCGGTATCCGTACGGACACGGACCAGGATCGAGTCCTGGCTGCTCGCCGTCTTCGCCTCGACATTCTCGATACGGAGGATCTGGCAGATAACGTGGGTGATTCTCATGACGCACAATCTACCAAAGACGGGCCGAGAACGCTTCGGGGAGTAAGAGGGCACGACTACGCATCAAGGTAGAGAGTCGGGCAGGCCGATGCCTCGCACATGTCGGATGCCGGGTGGAATCGGGACACGATCGAGCGGAAGGCCTCAGGCTGTGCCGCGACGGAGCCGGAAGGCTTTGCGGAAGCCAAGGAGGTCGTACGCACGTCGAGTGTCGCCGAGCGGCAGTACAGCCTCTACCCGCTCCACTCTCGCGTCGTCCAGGAAGCGATCGACGCGCTCCACGCCGCCTTGTTGCACCACTTGCGCCACGATCAGACCGGCTTTCCGCGCTTCCTCAATCCGCAAAGCCAAGATCTCTTCTCGCGCGTCGTCGCCATCGCGGACCTCTACGACAACGCGACGTCGCCGGGCCGCCTCACCGCTGAAGGCATGCCGCCCGATCGCGTCATGGCGCTGCTCATCGAAGAGAGCGGCACGCAGCTCGATCCGGCGCTCGTCAAGGTCTTCGTGCAGCTCATGGGACTCTATCCGGTCGGCTCGATGGTCCGTCTCGATACGGGAGAGGTCGCGACCGTCGTCGAGCCTCCCGTCGATCCGGAGCACCTCGACCGTCCACGCGTTCGAGTCGTGCTTGACGCGGGTGGTGACCGAACGGAGCGCGAGATCAGCCTCCTCGAACGCGATCCGATCGGCGGTTTCGTTCGCTCGATCATCAAGATCTACCAACAGGCCGAAGTCGAGCTCGAGGTCGGAGAGTTCCTCTCGGTTCTCTGAGCTTCCCGAAGCCTCTAAGGTCTGTTACGGTTGCTGCCGGTCAACGAGACCGAAGGGAAGTGAAGCCATGTCTTCCTCGGACGACCTCAACGTCTACCTGTCCGGCGAGATCCACTCGGACTGGCGCGATCGTATTCGCGACGGCTCCGAGAAAGCAGGACTCCCCGTCTCTTTCACCGCGCCGATCACCGATCACGATGCGAGCGACCTCTGCGGAGTCCAGATCCTCGGCGAGGAGTCGAGCGCGTTCTGGCGTGACCACAAAGGCGCCGGCGTCAATTCGATTCGCACCTCGAACCTGATCCGCCAGGCCGACGTTGTCGTCGTTCGCTTCGGCCCGAAGTACCGCCAGTGGAACGCGGCGTTCGACGCCGGCTTCGCGCACGCGCACGGAAAGCCCCTCATCACGCTTCACGACGAAGAGCTCGACCACGCCCTCAAGGAGGTCGACTCGGCGGCGCGAGCGCCCGCTCGCACGCCCGAGCAAGTCGTCCAAATCCTCGAGTACGTGCTCCGATGAACGCACAGGACTTCACCGAAGACGCCCGTGTCGTTCACGCGATCGACAGCCTGGTTCGCGTGATGCGAACGAAGAAGATCTCCGACATCGTCGACGACGAAGGACACCAGTACGTCGACCTCGTCATGGAAGGCGGCGGCGTTCTCGGCATCGCTCTCGTCGGCTACACCTACGCTCTCGAGCAAGCCGGGATCCGTTTTCTCGGCGTGGGCGGCACATCCGCGGGATCGATCAATGCGCTTCTCGTGGCAGCGGCTGCCCCTCCCGCGGACGAAAAAAGCACTCTCGTCCTCGCCCACCTCGCCGCTCTCGACATGTTCGAGTTCGTCGACGGCGACTCGGACGCTCGAGATTTCGTGCGCGCGATGGTCGAAGGCGCCGGAAGCGTCAAGATGGCTTGGAAGGGCATGCAGATCCTCGACAACCTGAGTGACGCCCTCGGCCTCAATCCGGGACGGGCATTCACGAAGTGGCTGACGAAGACGCTGCGCGATCTCGATATCCGCAGTCAGGCGGACCTCGATGCGCGGATGAGCGAGCTTCCCGACGGCCTTCGCACTCGGGACGGCAAGAAGCTGACCAAACGAACCGCGGGTTCGCGGCTCGCCATCGTCGCCGCCGAGATCACGACCGAGACGAAGGTCGTCTTTCCCGATATGGCCGACCTTTTCTTCGAGAACGTCCCCGCGACGAATCCCGCGCTCTACGCGCGCGCTTCGATGTCGATCCCGCTCTTCTTCCATCCCTTCAAGATCAAGTCGTTGCCCAAAGGTGCCGACGCTGTCCGACGCTGGAAGAGAAAGGCCGGCTACACGGGGAACCCACCCAAGGGAGCGGTCTTCGTCGACGGCGGCATCATGTCGAACTTCCCGATCGACATCTTCCATGGAACGGGCGTGCCGACGGCTCCGACCTTTGGCGTCAAGCTCGGAACGGACCGCACCGCCCCCCACCGCGTCGACACGCTGCCGCGGCTGCTGGGCGCGATATTCAACTCGGCACGTCACTGTGCCGACTACGATTACATCCTGCGAAATCCCGATTGCGAAGACCTGGTTGCCTCGATCGGCACGCGACCGCACAATTGGCTCAACTTCTTCATCGAGGACGAAGACAAGATCGACCTCTTCGTCAAAGGCGTCCTCGCTGCGGTCGATTTCGTCAAAGGATTCAACTGGGCGGCGCACAAGAAAAAGCGAGCGTAGGATCACGCAACGATGCCATCACGAGCTCGTCTCCTCGCTGTACTCCTCCTAACGGTACGCTGAGGACGACGGAGTGAGCAG
>CAYZGY010000356.1:0-8006 GCA_964478085.1 uncultured Planctomycetia bacterium | reverse complement strand
CGCCGCCCGCCCCGGCGCCGCGCCCCCCCCCGCGGCCGGCGGCCGCCCGGCCCGCGCCGGCTGCGGTGGAGGCTGCGGCGGCGGGTAGACGGCGGAGTGTCCTGGAACGCGAAGCTGATTCGCTCTACAATTCCGCCAAAGAAGTGAAGGAGAGCGAATCATGAGCGACGACGTTCTGTCCGGTGTGGCGGTGGTACGGCTCGGAATTGTGGTTCTGCTCGCTTGCGGGGCGGTGTGGTGCTTGATCGTGGCGACGGTGCCGCTCTTGCGTCGTCGTTCCGAGGAGCGGCCGTCGGCGGCTCATTCGGCGGTCGCCGTGGCGGGCGCGGCGAGTTGGGCGGCGTTGGCGTTCTACGCGATGCCCACCTCGGAAGTGCCGATCGCCGACGTGCCCACGGTCGAGCAAGTGGAGCGTCGATCGGATGAGAGTTCCCAGGAGCTGACTGCAGAAGCGCTCGAAGGAAAGATCGACGTCGCCGTCGAGGAGTACTTCGCGAAGCTCGCGAGCGACGCCTTTCAGAAGTTTCGAAAAGCCGTTCGCGCCCCGTCGAGCGCAACTGCGTCGGGTCCATTTCCTCGGGCTCGATCGACGCGTCCGTTGGATCCCCTTCCTCCGAAGCCCGGCCAGAAGTACATCATTCGAGAAGGCGAATCGCTAGCGCAGATCGCGATCCGATGCTACGGCGATATCAGACATTGGAGAAAGATCGTCGAGGCTAATCCGTGGATCGAGCCCGATCGCCTTTTGCCCGGCGACATGATTTCGTTGCCAAAGATCTACGATGGCTCCTGATCGCGAATGACCAACCCGCCGGATCAGTCCTGGGACCCCGAGGTCTACCACGAGAACGCTCGCTTCGTCTCCGATCTCGGCGGCGAGGGAAACGTCTCCGCGATCGTCGCTGCGGTCGACGAGGAGCTCGCGTCAAGAGGTCTCGAGCGCGAGTGTCCGTGGTATTTCCCGAGTGTCGAGGAGTATCGGGCGGTCCTCGAGTCTGCCGAATTCGACGTCGAGCGCATCGAGCTCATACCGCTGTGCTTTCACGCTCGACTGAGAAGGAAATAGAGATCGATGTCGAATACGGGATCAAGGACCGGAGAGGGCGGTCGTTTCGTCGAGTATGAACGGATTTTCGATGCGGCGCTCTACTTTCAGAGTCAGCGAATGTGATTGGCCTACACCCTGCTCGACTTCAATTCGGTCCTCTTCGTCGTCGCGGCGTTTCTCGCCCAGGGCCTCGCTCTCTCCGCTGCGTTTCTCTGCGTCTTTGGCGCTGTCATGTCGATGGTCGTGCACTCACTCCATAGCCGTGCACAGCAGGTCTCGGACGTGTGGGAGTTCCATCGCTCCGAGCTCGAGAAAACCCTCGACCTCGCGCGACTGAAAACGATTCACGAGCAGCTTCGGAAGGTCCCGATTCCGGGAGCCGGATTCGTTCTGGGCCTCTACATGTTCGGGATCTTCGGGTACGTCGCGATGTTCTTCTACGCGATGGACCACGCTTAGCGAGTCGCACGCACCATGCGCCTCTTCTACGACCGGCGGGACGAGAAGATCTTCGAGGAGCGTGGCGCTCGTACGCTCTACTGGCTCGACGATGTCGGGGCTTTGCCGATCGACGAGGCAAAAGCGGATGACGAGGGCTTCGTGTTCGCTGGAGCGCGATCGATCGATGACTACCGTCGATTGATCTCCGCGTTTCCACGGCTTCGAGACGATCCCGAGTCGCGCGCGCCCTCTCGCGCGCTCGACGCGGTTCTGGCCACTGTCGGCAGCGTCGCCGATGCGGCTGGTACTTCCTCGAAGCTGGACCAGGAAGCTGTGCCGGAACGGCGCACGAACGAGTGTTCAAGTCGGTCGCGTAGGCGCTTCTCGGCGAGAGCGACCCCGGCGCCTTTTTGAGTGACACTGTCGGTGGTCTCTTCGCGACAGGTCGTCGCGGATGAGCTACGAGCTTGAGCGCTGATAGAAAATCGGCTCGCCTCCCTTTCGAGAGACGAGCCTTCAGCTGTCGTCTGGAACGCCGAGCGTGCTCTATCGCTCTTCTCGCCCGAAGAGCAAGAACCCGCCGCCGCCTCCGCCGCCACCCGCGCCGTTGCGTGTGTACGCTGCGTCGAGCGCCTTCTCGATGCGCTTCGCGGAGCGCGTGAGGTGTGCGGTCGAGTAGTCGTCGAGCTTGGGGCCCTTCGCGATGACGTCGTTGATCTTCGGGAGGAGCTTCTCGAGGCGATACGCGGCCTGAGTGCGTGCCGACTGAGGTGACGAGCCGCCGTCGTCCTCGAACGCGAGGTTGATCAGCTCGGTGATCAGCTCGTGCTGGAGGTTGCGACGGATGCTCGAGATGAGCGGCTTGCGGTTCGTGTACGTCTTGCTAGTGAGCGCGGCGGACGAGTCGATCTCGCTCCAAATCGCGTCGGTGATCGAGGCGAAGACCTCGGGGATCGTCAGCGCGTCTTGGTCTTCGGGCACGCGCAGTTCGTTGTCCGCGATCAACGTCAGGACGCGAGGGTTGGTGAAGTCCCAGAGGAGCCAGAGCTGCATCGCGAGCATGCTGTCGTGGACGGTGAACTCTGGATCACCACCGTAGGTTCCCCAGTGGCTCCAACGCTCGGCACCGAGGTGCGTGAGGAGCTTCTGCGGCACGGGGAAGGCATCCTTCGCGAAGACGCGGGCGCAGATCAGCTTCATCGCGCGGCGTTGCTGCGCAGCCTCCACGGGGACGATCGGCGGGCGCTCGTTCGGGTCGCCCTTGTGGTCGCGGTTGAGGTAGTTGCCGCCGAGGAAGCGCGTCGCGTATCCACAGGTCCGCTCGTAGTCGGCCATCAAAACGTCGAACGCTGCGCGCGCTTTACTGTAGCTGTCGCCCTTCTTCACGGCTCGATCGAGAAGGTTCGCGAGGATCTGCTGCACGACGGTCAGGCGGTTCTCGACGTAGTCGAGCGGGTCCTTGCCCATGTCGAAGCGGTTGACGAGCGGATCAGACGACCACGTGTCCTCGTCGGTCGCGTACGCGAGGCCGGCTTCGGCGACTCGGCTGGCGATCTTCTGGAGCCCCTTCGCATCCGCGGTCAGGTGGTAGCCGTACTCGATCGCCCAGAAGTCGTACGGGCCGAGCGTGTTCGTCACCCAGACACCCTGCGACTTGCCCTGCGGTGCGATGTTGATCGGGTTGTAGTCCATGACCGATCCCGACGTCGCGGTGGGCGCCTCCTTGTCCTTGTTGATGTCGCTCATGCCGAGCCAGGAGCTCGCCTTGAAGTTGTGACGCAGGCCGAGCGTGTGACCGACCTCGTGCATGACGACTTCCTTGAGGACCTGGCCGACGAACTCTTCGGGCCACTCGTCGCCCTTTTTCTTGTCAGCTCCGACCGCGGCAGGATCCATGAGCGTTTTCATCGCCAGGAGACCGAAGAGGAACTCGTGACGCATGCCGGCGCCGAAGCTGCAGTGCTGACGACGCGACCGCGCACGCGAGTCGGCGCGTGCAGCGAGAGAGTGCGCGTGCTGGGCCGAGTGCATGTGGTCTCGAGCGTGACGATGCGAAGCGTGACCGTGCTCTTCAGCGGGCTGATGTCCGAGCGGGTATTCCGCGTCAGGCGCCGTCGGGTGGTGCGGTCGCGGGAGACCCACCGCGCCCTTCTTCGCACGCTGCGGCTTCTGCCAACGACGCAGCGGGTGACGGTGGGGGAAGCGCTCGATGAACTCCTTGAGCTTCGGATGAAACTCCCGCGGAGGCGATTTGCGAATCATCCGCGCGTAGTCCTCGAGGAAGCTGCGCATCATCGAATCGTCGAAGATGATATCGGCGTCGAGGATCTGCCCCGTTTCGGGATGGACGCGCGAGGGGCCCATCGCGAACGCCGATTCGCTCGTAATCCAACGGAAGAAGTTGTATCGCACGTCCTCGGGATCGAAGTCGGCGAACTCGTTGGTGGCCGTCTGCTGACGCACCTCGATCGCGCCGAGGATGCCGATCTTCTCGAACGCCTTGTTCCACTCGAGGACGCCCTCACGCACGTAGCGCCGGTATTTGATCGGCACGCTCTTCTCGATGTAGAAGACAATCGGATCCTTCGGCGGCGACATCTTGAGGCTGCTGTCTGCCTTCTGGACGTGCCAGCGGTTGATCAAGCGCACGAAGCGCGTGTCTTCCTTTTCTCCCTTGGAGAAATCCTTGTAGGCGTTGAGGAAGTAGCCGATGCGGTCGTCCGCGACGCGCGGCGCGTAACCTGTCGTCGGCAGTGCCGAGAGGCTGTAGTGCACCGCGAGGCCGCTGCCCGAGCCGCCACCGAAGAACGACATGAAGCCGCCGCCACCCGACGACATCAGATCGAACTCGATCTCGATGTTGCTCGGGAAGCCCTTCGCCTTCGTTACCTTCGTGATCGACGAGTTCGCGCCGGATCCGAGGCTGCCGATGAAGATGTAGCTGCGTCCGGCGAGGAGGCCCTTGAGGTCGATGAGGAGCGAGTTGCCCTGCGCACCGATGATCGGCACGGTCGTGACGACGCGGTCACGGTACGTGCTCTTGACCACTTTGCCGAGGTCACCACTGCCGCCGCGGTGACGGATGTGGGGCTCGATCAGGAGGAGGCGCTTGTCCATGCGCTCCCAGTACACCATGAGGTCGTTCCACTGCCAGCCGGTGTACGAGCCGCCGACGATGCTCGACGCGATGAGAAAGTTCTTCTTGAGCCTCGAGCTCGGAATTTCTGCGTAGAGACGGTGCTTCTTCGTGTCGACGTAGAGCTTGTAGAAGCCGTCGATCACCTTGCAGCCCTTAGTCACCGTCGCGCTCGGCGGAAACTCGGGTTTGCTCTGCGCAGCCGCCTCCCGCGTGGAGGTCAGGGCGAGAGTGAAAAGACAGCCGAGAAGCGTCGTCAGAACAAGACGTAAACGTTTTTGCCGCACGGTATTACTCCCATTTTGTCAGTGCCGATAATCAGCGCAGTCAAGGCTAACACCTCCTCGGAAGGCGGGCCAATTCTGAGCGCGTGAATAATTCGTGGCTGAATACCGGTGCCTGGAGAGACGTCCTCTTCGTGAGTAAAATGGGTCAGATTATGCCATCCCCCGACGCGCAGAACATGGGGCTCGCCTATGAGCCGGGACCGCGACCCCATCCGTACAACGTGCTAATCGTCGTCTGCGACGACCTCGCCGCCCGGCACCTCGACACCTTCGGTTACGACCGCGAGACCATGCCGCGTCTCTCGAAGCGGGTCGAATCAGGCACCTTGTTCAAGAGTTGTGAGTCGCCGGTGGGCTGGACGCTTCCCGCGTGCGCCTCGATCATCACGGGGCAGCTCCCCGACGATCACGGGCTCTTCGATCACAACCGCAAGTTTCAGCTCCCGAAGATCGGTCACTACCTCGGTCCGGACTACGAGCGCTACGCGATCACGAACAACGGCAACGTCGTCGCTGACTCGATCTCGACCGAGTATCTCGAGTCACTCGGCTTCAAGAGACGTCCTGCAAAGTGGCGTTTCTTCGGTTGGAGCGAGGGATTCGATCGGCACGATTGGGTGCATCGAGAGGATCACCGGACGCCGTTCGAGCGTGCGCGGATCTTTCTCTCCGACCGTCGCTCGCAAGACGAGCAAGAGTCGACGGCAGAGACCGACAAGCCGTACTTCCTCTTCTTCCACTCGAATCTTGTCCACGACTACCACATGGATCGTCCGCACTACTGCGACGTCAGCGCGTGGACGGACGAGGAGATCCACCCGGGTTTGCGAGGCGTCAAGGACGGCCCCGAGATTTGGCGCGATCCGCCCGAGGGCGTCACGTGGGATCTCGAGTCGCGGCAGATGATCGCGAAGTACGATTCGGGCATTCGCGAGTACGACGAGAGGCTCGATGAGGTTCTCGAGCTCGTCGACTTTGATCGTACTATCGTCGTTTTCATGAGTGATCACGGCGAAGGCTTCGAGCCCGAGCGCGGACGCGTGCACCATTGCGGTCGACTTCACGAGGATCTGACCCACGTGCCGCTCGCGATCTGGCTGCCGCCGGAGCTGCGTGCGCGGTACGAGCCGCCGAAGGTCGAGACGCGCTTCTGCTCGACGATCGACGTCGTCCCGACGGTGCTCACGCTTCTCGGCGACGCCGTCGCGGGCTTCCCGGGACGCTTTCTCTTCGATCTGCCGGCGCACCGGCGGCTTACGGGCGTCGACCGCGGTTACGTCTACTGGAACGACGACTGCATCCGCGAAAGCTACGACACCTGCCAGATCGAGATCCGCAGCGAGACGGTCTATCCGCTCAAGCGCATCACGGTGCGCAAGAACGACACGGTTCGCGAGTACGCCTACAACCTCGCGTACGATCCGCGCGAGCGCGACAACCTGCTCGAGCCGTCGCCCGAGAAGATTCCGGGCTTCGAGCCGATCACCTTCATCGTCGCCGTCAACGACATGGAGGAGACGCGGAACAACTTCCTCGTCTCGCCGGTCGCCGCCTCACCGCACCATCAGTTCTTCGTCGTCGACAACACCGACAACCAGAAGTTCGACAGCATCTCGCGGCTCTACGCCGAGACGTATCACGAAGCGGAGCACGACCTCGTCCTCTTCGTTCATCAGGACGTCTTTCTGCCGCACGGTTGGGAGGCGCGCTTCTTCGCGGCGCTTCGAGAGCTCGAGGAGATCGATCCGAGCTGGGGCGTGATCGGCCCGGTCGGCGCGCGTCCGGTCAATCCCGGAAAGCCGAAGGAGCTGCGCGGGCATTGGTGTGATCCGAGCGGTTACCACTGCGTCGGCCCGCTGCCGCATGAGGTCGAGTCGCTCGACGAGCAGCTGCTCGGTGTGCGAAAGAGCGCGGGCATCAAATTCGACGCCGAGCTTCCGGGCTTCCACTGCTACGGCATCGATCTCAGCCTCGCGGCGCGCGAGGTCGGAAGAAAGACCTACGCGATCGACTGTTTCGCGTGACACAAGTTCAAGGACTCGAACGGCTACCTCGTCGAGCGTCGTGAGCGATCGGAGAAGATCACACGCCGCTGGGGCGAGGAGTTCATGGGCGAGTTCGTACCCGGCGCCGAGTACGTCGAGAGGAAATGGAAAAAGTACCTGCCGTTTCAGACGACATCCTGGACTTGGGGCGTCGACTGATCCCGAGACCCGTCTTCGTGGTCGGTTGCGCGCGTTCGGGAACGTCGATCTTCGGTGAGGCGATCGCGGCCCATCCGAGTGCGGCCTACCTCTTCGAGCTCAGCGCGATGTGGAACGAGGTCGTCGAGGAGGGCGACGATCATCGACTCGACGCAACCGACGCGACAGACGAGATCGCGACGTGCGTTTACGAGGCGTTAGCGAGCGCGGCGAAAGAGATCGATGAACGCGGCGCCGCCACCGTCGTCGTCGAGAAGAACCCGAAGCACGTCCTTCGGCTTCCGTTTCTCGACGCGCTCTTCCCGTGGGCGAAGTTCGTGCACATCATCCGCGACGGACGTGACGTCACCGCCTCGCTGATGTTCCGCAATCGCCGCGACCAGTGGGGGCATCTCAAGGTCCCGACGTGGCGCGAGCTGCTCGAGGTCCATCCCGACGCCAACCACGTGCGCTGCGCGCACCAGTGGCGTATCGCGGTGGAGACAGCACGTGCGGACGGCGTCGCGATCGGCCCCGAACGCTATCTCGAGGTGCGATACGAGGAGCTCCTCGGCTCACCCGAACGCGTCATGACGAAAGTCTTCGATTTCATCGACCTCGACGTCGCGGGGGAGGCTCGCGAGTTCTGGTCGAAGATTCAGGACGAGACGGCCGGGTCGTACCACGCCCGCAAGCAGGTGCGTCACTACGTCGACAATCATTCGAAACGGATCGGGCGCTTCGAGGAGAATCTCCGGCCAGAGCAGATCGCCGAGGTGGAGGCGATTTGCGGTCCGGTGTTGGAGTCGCTCTAGCCGCCCGTTGGAAAAGTCGATGGCCTCTGTCGATGGCCTCTGTCGATGGCCTCTGTCGATGGCCTCTGCTGGTCGGGGTGAATCGATCGTAGCGCA
>CAYZGY010000355.1:4011-8010 GCA_964478085.1 uncultured Planctomycetia bacterium | reverse complement strand
CGGCCAACCGCGAATCTCGATCGGCCCGTAGTCGGAGGGAAAGACGGGCGGCACTTCGTAGCATCCGATCGCTCCGATCGAGACGACGACGATCAGCACACCGGTCGAAACGCAACGCATTCTCAGACTCCGAGAGCCTTCGAAAACGCGGAGATCGCCAGCGCGCCGACGACCAGCCCGACGAGGAGAATCGCGACCACGGGCGCGATACGCACGAATCGATCGATCCTCGTATTCGCCCGATCCTCGAGCCCGCGACCGCACCGGTCGAGCGCCTCGTCGAGCGTACCGGCGGTCTCCCCCGTCGCGATGACCGAGTGAAACTCCTTGGGTAAACCGGTGAGCCCGCACAAGCCCTCGCTCGCGGTCGCTCCGTCCCGGATGCTCTTCTCGATCTCGAGAAACTCGTTCTCGAGGAACTTCCAACCGCTCGCCCGCGCGACGAGCGGCAAGCTCGCCTCGAAGCCGAGTCCCGAACGGAGCATCAGGCCGAGTGTCGAGAGCGCACGGGCGAGCGCGTTCTCGACGAGGAATCGACCGAGGAGCGGAATGGCGCGCACGACGTTTTGAAGCAGCTCGCGAAGCGCAGAATGCGGCGGGACGATCTTGCCGCGAAGCCCCCACGCGATAGCGAGGAGCGCGACGGGTCCGAAGAACGACAGTTGAACGCGCAGATACTCGTCGGCACGTCCTGAAAGGACGAGGTAGAGCGGCGGCAGGAGAACGGCGAGGCAAAGGATGACGATCGGATAGAGCAACCGCGTGATGATCTTCGACCGCGACTCGCGCGCGCGCTCGAGGTCATCGCGAATCTTGCCGACGATATCGTCGAGTCGTCCGGACGTCTCGCCGGCATCGATAAGCGCGACGTGTGGAGACGGCACGCGAAAGCTCCGCGCGTTCGCGAGAGACTCGGCGAAGGACTTGCCTCGCTCGAGGTGCTCCAACACTTCGGCGGCGAAACGCCCCGCACGACCGTGACTCGACAGGTTCGAGAGCGCGGTCTTGATCGGGACTCCGGCGTGCAGCTGGGTGCGCACGCCCGTCAGGAACTCGAGGTAGAGCTTACTCACGCGGCCTTACTCCGGGTTCTTGTGTACGGCCTGGAGCACCGATGTCGTCAACCTATTTCGAGCACCCGGAAGGAAAGTGCCAGATCGGTCGCCCGAAAGGATCGAGCTCGGCTTACTGCTTCTCGCCGAACCAGTTGAACTCGGGCTGAGTCTGGACGTCGCAGTCGCCGTTGACCTTCGCCTGGCAGGACAGGCGCACTTCGTCCTCGTGGCCGATCTTGAACCAGCTGACGGCGATGCGGAACTTCTCGAGAAGCGTCTTTGGGCCGAGGTTCTCCTGCCCGGACTTCACGTGCACGCGGCACTCGCCGCATTGACCCAAACCACGGCAGTTGAAGTACTTCTTCATACCGGGGTAGAGCTCGATGCCGTGCTTGATCGCGACGTCGCGGAGCTTCTCGCCTTCCGCGCACTCGACGACCTTCTTTTCTCTCGTGAAGTTGACCTTGGGCATTCGGAGTGACCTATCGTCCGGGAAAAACCGACATCCGGATAAAAACCTGACCCGCGGGCGAGAGAGGCTCAGCGACCGCAGGGAATCAGCCGAAGGAGGGATTGTAGAGAATCGGGACTGCGGATGCAACGCGCGCGGAACGTCGGACCCGCGGCGAAGCGTCGCACGGACAGGATGCTGAAATCGTGCCCTCAAACGCCGACAGCTACACCAGTTATAGAAAGTCGTTGAGCCCGGACTTCCGGCTCTCTGTCGTCATTCCGGTCTACAACGAGATCGATACGATCGAGGCGGTCCTCGAGCGCGTCCGGGCCGTTCCTTACCGGACCGAGATCATCGTCGTCGACGACGGCTCGCACGACGGTACCCGCGAGCGGCTCGAGAAGCTCTCGGGGAACGATCGCCTCATCGACCGGCTGGTTCACCACGAGAAGAACGAGGGCAAGGGTGCCGCGCTACAAACCGGCTTCGAGGCCGCGACGGGCGACATCGTCCTGATCCAGGACGCGGACCTCGAGTACGACCCGCAAGACTACCCGAAGCTCCTCGACCCGATCGTCGCCGGCAAGGCCGACGTCGTCTACGGCTCGCGCTTCCTGACGGGCATGGCCCACCGCGTCCTCTACTTCTGGCACAGCATCGCCAACCTGATGCTCACCGTTCTCTCGAACATGATGACCAACCTCAACCTCAGTGACATGGAAACCTGCTACAAGGTGTTCCGCCGCGAGGTCGTGCAGAGTCTCAAGCTGCGCGAGAAGCGCTGCGGTTGCGAACCCGAAATGACCGCCAAGATCTCCCGCCTCGGCTGCCGCGTCTACGAGGTCGGCATCTCGTACGACGGCCGCAGCTACGGCGAAGGCAAAAAGATCGGCTGGAAGGACGCGGTCTGGGCGATCGCGTGCATCCTGCGCTACCGCTTCTTCGATCGACCGAAGCCGGTGAATTGGGAGAGCCGGGACCAGGTCGAGCAGACTTCCGAGACCGTGACCGAAGCACAAGCCGAGCCGCAACGCGAGCCGGAGACGGTCGGCGCGTCTTAGGACGGCATAGGGGACGAGACTACGCTTCGTTCACGAAGCGTTCGACCGCGGCGAGAAAGGTCTCTCGATCGACCGCAGGAAAACGCTCGAGCTCGACAGCATTCTCTCGTGCGAATCGGACGAGCTGATCGGGCTCGACGAGTCCTCGATCCACCATCGCGCGCGCGTCGTCGAGATCTCGACCGAATCCGCGCTCGATCTTGCTCAGAGCCTGCGAATAGAAGCCGCCGATACGCGTTGTACTTGGAGTGTGCGCCATCCCCGTACTCCTCGGCGAGCCGAAGGTAGAGCGCGTCTTCCGGGTTCGGGAAGGCCCTGGGTACCTTCAAGCCGAGATCCTCGAGGCGACGAACGGCCAGCGAAACGAGCAAAGCCTCGATCGTCTCCCGACCTTCGTCCAGGTTGCGCAGTCCAGGTTGCGCAGTCCAGGTTCGACGATCTCGTATCCGGGAAGTTGCGAGTACTCCGACGACATGAGGCGAACTCAGTCGGTGAATCCCGAAGTAGCTACGAATTCCCCGTCGCGCTGGTGCGTGCGCAGCCTCCAAGACCGAGTTTCACGTGAAGGCGACGAAGTACCAGCCACCGTTCAGATGAAAGACGTGAATGAGCTTCCCGCCGAACAGGTCTCGCTCGACGTTCGGTTTTCCGAGCTCGCCCGTCGGGTCGTACGCGTAGCCGTACCAGTTGTCGAGGAGTCCTCCGAGAGGAAAGGCCAGACGTTCAGGGCACGTTTCGTCGAAGAAGACCGGACGGCCGTCGACGTGAGCCGAATCCGCGAGAAAGGCGTCCGCCTCTTTCCGTTGGATGATCAGAACTCTGCGTTCGTAGGACGACTGATCGAACGCAAACCTCATTCGACGTGCCGGCATCCAACCGAGCTTCCACTCGAACGCGAAGAGCAGCAGCACGGCATTGACACGGAAGGCCGCGCCGGCCGAACGTCGCCGGAACGCGCTGACGACCGCGCAGAGGAGGATCGAGGCGTAGGCCCCGAGAACCAGCACGTAGACGAAGAGCCCGAGGAACGGGACCAGGTCCCAGTGAAGAACACGGCAGACGAACGAGACAGCCACCGCGACGAGGGCACTGATCGCGATCGTCGAGCTCATCGCCAGTCGAGGCCGTGGCTACTCGCCACCGCTCGACGAGCCTCCTCCAGAAGAGTCACCGCCGCCGCCCGACGAGTCACCTCCGCCGCCACCGCGACGCCGACGGCGCGAACGTCGACGACGACCGCCGCGACGCTCCTCACCTCCCTCGCCGGAAGATTCGCCACCGCCGCCGCGACGCTTCTCGTTCGATCGGCGTTCACCGCCTTCGCGAGCCTCGCCACCACCTCCGGAAGAGCTACCACCTCCGGAAGAGCTACCGCCTCCGGAAGAGCTACCGCCTCCGGAAGAGCTACCGCCTCCGGAAGAGCTACCGC
>CAYZGY010000355.1:0-3911 GCA_964478085.1 uncultured Planctomycetia bacterium | reverse complement strand
CTCCGGAAGATCCTCGACCGCCACGACGACGACCACGACCACGACGTCGACCGCCGCCTTCGCCGCCGCCACTATCACCGTCACCGCCGCCTTCGCCGCCACCGCGAGCACGACGACGCGAACGACTGCGTCGACCTTCACCCGACTCTCCGCCTCCGCCTCCTCCACCGCCTCCACCGCCTCCACCGCCTCGCGAACGCGAACGTGAACGACGCGGCTCGGATTTCTCCTCGCGAGGGTTTTCCTTGTCCCATCGCTCGAGCACCTCGGCGTCGAGGTCGAAGTAATCGGGGCGCAAGTACTCGTCGTCGACGTTGTCGAGCGTCAGTTTCTCTCGCTTCTCGGAACCCGCGGCACGTCGCTTACGGTTCTCTTCTTCGGTGTTCCAGTACGCGAGCGCTTCTTCGAGCTCCTCGGCGCTCTCGCATTCGGGGTCGTCCTCGGGACGGATCTTGGGCGCCGATTTTGATTTGCGACTAGAGCCACCGGCGTCCGAATCCGGACGCGACTTCGATCCACCGCGGCGACGACGACGAGGCGATCGACGGCGGCGACGACTCGAGCTCGAGTCACCATCTCCGTCGCCAGAGCTGGAGCGCGGCTCGCCATTCGGATCGTCCGAATCGCGGGAGCCGCGGCGAACGTCACCGCGATCGGAATCGTCGGCACGAGCGCTATCGTCCCCACGGTCACCACGACGACGTCCACGACCACGACGTCCGCGACCACGCTCGCCGCGGCCCTCGCCGCGGCCCTCGCCGCGCGCCTCTCGGCCGCGACCTTCCGGGCCACCGTCTTTCCGATCACCGCCGGAATCGCTCTTCGCTTTTCCGTCACCACCGGAACTCGGCTTACCGTCCGCACCGACGCTTTCGATATCGAATCCAGTTTCTTTGACCACTTGTTGCCACTGTCTCCGTTCTTTGGGCGAAACAAACGTCAGCGCAGTGCCGGTTTTGCTCGCCCTCCCCGTGCGGCCGATGCGATGCACGTACGCTTCGACCTCGTCGGGAACTTCGTAGTTGATAACACGCGTGACCGAGTCGACATCGAGACCTCGCGAGGCGACGTCCGTCGCGACGAGCGTCTTGATGTTTCCCTGGCGGAACGACTCGAGAATCTTGAAACGCGTCTCCTGATCTTGATCACCATGAAGCGCGCCGGCCGAGTAACCGTGGCCCCAGAGCATGCGGTCGAGGTCGATCGCTTGGCGGCGCGTGTTGCAGAAGACGACGGTGATGTCGTCGGGGTTGCTGTCGAGCACGCGACGCAACGCGTGGAACTTGCGCGGAAATCCGACCTCGTGAACGCCCTGGCGGATGTTCTCGACGGTCGAGAGTCCCTTCGACGTCGAAAATTGCTTCGGCTTGTTCATGTAACGCCGGAGCAGCTTCGAGACGCCCTGAGGAAGCGTCGCAGAGAAGAGCAGCGTCTGCCGCTCTTGCGGAATCTTGTCGAGGATCGCACCGACGTCGTCGATGAACCCCATGTCGAGCATCCGATCGGCTTCGTCGAGAACCGCCGTCTCGCACCAACCGAGAGAGAGAATCCCCTGGTTGAGGAAGTCGAGGATGCGACCGGGCGTCCCGACGACGATCTGGGAGCCGAGGCGAAGGGTCGGAATCTGCAAGCTCGGATGAACACCACCGACGAGCAAGACGACGCGCAATCCGCGCCGCTTTCCGAGAGCCTCGACGACCTCGGCGACTTGCTGGGCAAGCTCACGTGTCGGCGTCAGGACCAGGCCTTGCACAGCGACACGAGCGGTGTCGATTCGACCGACGAGTGGCGCCCCGAAACCGATGGTCTTCCCCGTACCCGTCTCGGCCTTTCCGACGACGTCGTGGCCTTCGAGGATCGGACCGATGACCTTCTCCTGGATCGGCGTGCAGAACTCGACGCCCATCTCGAGCAGCGACTCGAGGACGTCGTCTGCGAGATCGAAATCCGAGAACGGAGTCTTCGGCGGCTCCTCCGCAGCGTCTTCCTCGACGACGGAGTCGCCCTCGCCGTCGTCAGCGTTGCCTGGCCGCTGATTCTCCGCGGAGGCGCTCGCGTCACGTGGCGGCGTACTGTCCTCGTCGGAGTCGAAGAGGCCGGAGCCAAAGCCTATCGGTTCAGGTTTTTCTGCCAAGATGTTGTCTTCGTCAATCAATACAGCGACGGATCAGAGATCCTCGTCCGCTTCGGGGTCCGACTTGTCGAGGTCGGGCTTTTCGCGCTTCTTGCGTCGCTTCACGAGCGCTTGATCTCCACCCTTTCCGCCTTTCGCGTCGCCGCCTTTCTTGCCGCCCTTCTTTCCATCTTTCTTCGCCACGTCGACCGCTTCGGCCGTGCGGAGCTTCTTCGCCTTGCGCAGACGCTCGATTTCCTTTTCGACCCACTCCTTCGGGAACTTCCCTTCGATGCGGAAGTTCATCATCAGGAACGAGAGCTTGTCGAACTGAAAACCGAGCTTTCCGCTCGTCGGCTTTTCGACATCTACCGAGACGACGTCTTCGATCTTCTGTTTTCCGTCCTTGCCCCCGTAGTGGCCCACTCGGATCGTCGCCTTCTTGTCCTTGAAGATGATCTCGACGTGCATGCCCTCCGCACGGCGATCGAACCATCTCGCCGGCAGACCGGCGAAGATCTTGTTCTTCGTGCGCGCCTTGGCCTTCGAACCCGCCGAAAGCGACGTGAAGAAGCTCGACTGGATGATGTCGCGACGTCCCCCGCGATTGATGAACCAGATCAGCTTGGCGCGCTTATCCACCGAGGGTGCACGCATACGGAAGCTGATCTTGAACTCGTCGGCGAGCTCGAAATTGGAGATCGCCGACGCCGCCCCGACAGCGACGAATGACGGCTTTCCCCCCTTGTGGCCATCGACGAGGGTCTTCTTGATGTCCTGACGCTTCAGATCCTTGAGATTCGAAATGATCTGACCACGGCCGCGCCCCTTGCACTCGAACCCGCGCTCGAACTGGCCTTCGGCCGGAAAGTCGAGCGTGAAACGGTCCTTCTTTCGCGTCAGCTTGCCTCCGAAGATCGCGTCGGCGTTGAGCTCGACGAGCTTGTCGAACGAGACCTTACCTGCTTCAGCTTTACCGTCTTGTGCCTCGGCCGAACGGATACCGACGGCGGAAGTCGCGGTCGCGAGAAAGAGGAGCCCGAAAAGTCGGAGGAATACCGAGCGTCGCATCATTGGCACCCGTCGTTCTGAGTCAGTCATCGCGGTTCAGAGACAGCACGCGTCGTTGAAGACCGCGGGGGCGGCTCGTACCGGCCCTCACACCCCGAGGAACGGGGGATCCAGAATGGGCCAAAATGAACCGGAAGTATTCTATCCCGCCACCGACTCGAAGCCAGAAGTTTATGAGAAGTCAGGACTTGGGGAATCGCGAAGGTCCGAGAACATCTCACCTCGAACCCTAAGCGGCACGCTCCGCTGGACTTACGCGAGACCTTCCGGCAAACCTGTCGCGCGTCGGCCGGCGGCTCAGATCGCGTCGGGGTTCCAACGCGTCGGGCGCCCGCTCGGATCGATCGAGACGTAGACGACGTCCGAGTGGCTGATCTGCTCGACGGCCCCCCCGACATCGCCCGGGACCCCTCCGCCACGCTGGACGACGACGCGGCAGTCGAGCGCGAGCGACGAGCGGCCCCGCTTCTCCTCCCGACACCAGATTTCGACGACATCGCCGAGCTCGCCCGGAGCATCGAAGACGATCTCGCCGAACTTCTTAGTGACGACTCGCTTCGTCCCCATGATCTGCATCGCGACCATCGCCGAGGCTTCGTCGAGCCAGGCCATCAACTGTCCACCGAAGAGTCGGCCCGCGGCGTTGAGGTGCGGGTACATGACGATGTTTCGACTCGCGAGTGTGTATCCTGAGAGATCCATGATATCGGCCTTCGGCTGTGTCCTC
>CAYZGY010000354.1:0-8011 GCA_964478085.1 uncultured Planctomycetia bacterium | reverse complement strand
CGCGGACTCGCGGTCGATCAGGAGCACGTGGTCGTCGAGGCGGAGTGATTTCGCTCAGGACGTGAAGACCTGCGCGACCGAGCTCTGCCAGAGTCGACCGAACTCGCGACGGAAGGTCGCGTAGAGGCCCGGCGACTCTGACTGACGCTCGATCTCGAGGCAAGAGAGGTCTTCTGTTTTGGCGTTCGACCGCCACGGAAGCACGACCGCGGAGTCGTCGAAGATGACGGCGCGAAAGGTCGGCTTCTCGGCGTAGAACTTGACGCGGATCTGCGCGTTGAGCTGTCGTTCTTCGTTGAGACGCTCGACGTGTTTCAGGCTTCTTTGAATCCGACGCAGCGCCGAGTTGGTCGCGGCGGTGCTCTGCGGCGTCAGCGGATGGCCATCGGTACGACGCTGCTGGACGCACGGATCGAGCAGGAGAAGCTCGACGGGTGCGTCGATTCGGGCCTCGAGCACGCGGCGGACCGACTCGTAAAGCGGGTTGGCGACCTCCGCGCAGAGATCGTCACCGAAGATGTCGAGAATGCGAATCTTGTCCGTGCGCTCGCCTTGCGTCTCGACGTGGTCGACGAGGCCGTCGGGCTGACGATCGCTGTCGAAGACACAAAGGCCGCGGAAGCCGCAGCGACGGAAGGTCGACTCGATCCCCGCACGGCTGACGAGACGCTTGTAAGCGACGATGCACGAGACGACGAGAGCGCTCAGTCCGCAAGCGACGAAGCTGTAGATGACGACCGCGCGGAGCGCCTGCGGATCGTTCTGGATGAGCGCGCCATCGGCAACGCCGAAGAGCGTGAACGCGACGGCCGAGAGCAGGAGCCACGTCTTCGTCAGCGACATGTTCTCCTGGTGCGCCTCCTCGGTCGAGGGAAGCACCGCCTGGTGAGACATCGACATGAATTGCGAGGCTCGACCGAGTCGTGGTCGCACGCGATTGAAGAGCGGCTCGAGGCGCAGCGGCAGACCCATCGTGGCGAACATGAACGCGATGACGAGAACCAGGGCGATGATGGCGTACATCGTTTTCCTCCGTCGAGATCGAGACCCGAGGATTTCCGGAATCAAGTTCGGTGCCAGAGTCGTCAACGGCGCCGAGATTCGTCCGAAGTGACGAATTTGGCGGGCTCGAGGGCGCAAAATCGTCAATCTGGACGATCTCGCACGCGCGAAGATGCGAGGCGATTCGTCCTGGTGCCCCTTTTCGCCCTGGTTCGGTCACTCGTCGATCGCGCGAGTCTCGAGTAAGATGCGCCCCGAATCTGTACCTCGGCTATCTGACCGGAGCTTCCCGTTTCCATGACGACTCTTCTCATCGCGTTCGGTTCTCTCGTTCTTTACCTCGTCGCGTACCACACCTACGGAAAGTGGTTGGCGCGGAAGATCTTTCGGCTCGACGCCGACGCGACCGTGCCGAGCGTCGCGCTCAACGACGACCGGGACTACGTGCCGACGAAGAAGGGGGTCGTCTTCGGGCATCACTTCACCTCGATCGCCGGAACGGGGCCGATCGTCGGTCCTGCGATCGCGATCATGTGGGGTTGGGTCCCAGCGCTTCTGTGGGTGCTCTTCGGATCGATCTTCATCGGGGCCGTGCACGACTTCGGTGCGCTCGTCGTCTCGCTGCGCAACCGCGGTCAGACCGTGGGGGACATCGCCGGGCGATTGCTCAATCACCGCGTGCGTATCCTGTTTCTGGTGATCCTGCTCTTTTCGCTGTGGATCGTCCTGGCGATCTTCGGGCTCGTGATCGCTTCGGTGTTCAAGATGTTCCCGGCGTCGATCTTGCCGGTTTTCTTGCAGATTCCGATCGCGGTCGGTATCGGCGTCGCGCTTCACCGAAAGAGCGTCGGGCTCGCGATTCCGTCGGCCCTCGCGCTTGGATTGATGTATCTGACGGTTTGGTTCGGTGCGGGCTGCCCGGGCCTTGAAGGAGGGGGCGGCGCGCTCGGTGAGGTGATCCGAAACTTCAACTTGTCGCTCAGAGCGTGGCCTATTTGGGCATGGACCGCGGTTCTGCTCGTCTACTGCTACATCGCGAGCGTTTTGCCCGTGTGGGTGCTGCTCCAGCCTCGTGATTACATCAACAGCTTGCAGTTGATCTCGACACTCGTACTCGTGCTGCTCGGGCTCGTGGCTGCAGCGACGATCGGTTTTACGGGTAATGGCTTCGAGGCGAAGACGACGGAGATCGTCGCGCCGGCGCTTCAACGCGAGCCGCTCAACGCACCGGACTGGATGCCGTTCCTCTTCATGACGATCGCTTGTGGAGCGATCAGCGGTTTTCACTGTCTTGTCTCGAGCGGCACGTCAAGCAAGCAGCTTCGGTGTGAGCCGGACGCTCAGTTCGTCGGATACGGTTCGATGTTGACCGAGGGATTCCTCGCGGTCGTCGTGATTCTGGCGGTAGCGGCCGGCATCGGATTCGGCTGGCCGAGCCACGAGAAGTTCGGTGCTCTCACCGGTAGCCAACTCTGGCACAGCGTCTACGGCGACTGGAACGCGGCCAAGGGGCTCGAGACAAAAATCGGAGCGTTCGTGGTGGGATCGGGCAACTTTATCCAAGCGCTCGGGATTCACCCGGAGATGGCCGTCGCGATCATGGGAGTTCTCGTGGCGTCGTTCGCGGGAACCACCCTGGACACGGCGACGCGTCTCCAGCGATATGTCGTTCAGGAGCTGTCCCGCGTGGTCGGACAACGTGTCCCGGCGGCCCAGCCGGTGCTGCGGCCTCTGCACGGCGCGCACGGTGCGACGCTCTTCGCTGTGCTCACCGCGTTCGTCCTCGCGATCATTCCCAGGGCTGACCTCGATTGGACGTCGAAGAACCTCGGTACCGGGGGATTGAATCTCTGGCCGATGTTCGGAGCGACGAATCAGCTTCTCGCAGGCTTCGCGTTTCTCGTGATCTGTTTCTGGCTTTGGAGGCGCAAGCTCCCCGTCTGGTTCGCGGTGATTCCGGCGGTGTTCATGCTCGTCATGCCCGCGTTCGCCATGTTGGTCGAGATGGAGTCGTTTATCGAAGACAAGAAGTGGTTACTCGTCTTCATCGGGAGCGTGACGCTTGCGCTCGAAGCGTGGATGATCATCGAGGCTGTTCGCATCTGGCCGAAGGCTCGCGGCGTCGTGGAAGAAGCGTTGCCACCCCTCCCGGATGGAAAAGAGCCGGCGCTCTCAGGCGCTGCCTCGGAACCGTCCGAGGACGGGGGGCGCAGCTGCTGAGAGCTCCGGCTCTCGTATTGATCAGAGTCGGGAGCGAGGACTATTTCCGCCGCGGGAAGTCCTGGTTTTTCTCGAGCTCCTCGTCGGTCGGCTTCTTCGCTTCGACGCCGCCCTTCGGCACCTCGGCGCCGGCCGTCCAGACGAGGGCGTTGAGAATGAGCTTGCGGAAGCCGTCGATCTTCCAATTCTTGTGGTCGTGGAGACCGGTGAAGCCGAAGCCGCGGCCACCGTCGGGACGCTGACGCGCCCACGCGAGGTGCTGGGGCTCCTTCGCGGCGACCGACTTGCGCACGTGCGGGTTGCCGCTGTGCGCGCCGTCACCACGCTTCATCGTCTCGGGCGGAGCGACTGCGCTGAGGATCGGCGTGACGCCTTCCATCTTGTCGCGGAAGCGCATGTGGAAGTACCACTCGTCGTGCGCCTCGAAAGGCTCGACGCCGTCCGTGATCGGGTGGTTCTTCGCGAGCGTCGGGTTCTTGATCGTCCAGTGCGGATTCACCGACCAGTGCGTCTCGAAGTATCCGCCGGTCCAGTCGAGGAAGTAGTTTCCGGGCTTGCCCTTCGGCACCTCGACGCCGTAGTGGAGGCAGGCGAGTCCGACGCCCTTCTTCATCAGCGCGTCGACCTTCTCGAGCTGTCGATTGACCGGGTGACCGCCGCCACCGTTCATGAAGAGGACGATGGCGTCGGCGTTGTCAAACGCCGTAGGATCGAGCGGCCAGTTGTCGCCGCCCATGACGGGGTGCTTCGGCCTCAGGTGACGGTTGTTGAGGTAGACCGTCGAATGCACGTCGACGCCGGACTCGTCGAGCATCTTCTTGATGAGCAGGTGACCCGCGTTGAACTCGTGCGACATGTAACCGTGGCTACGGTGACCCGAAATCATCACGAGCTTCTTCTTGTCCTCCATCTTTAGGCGCTTGAGACGGACGTTGCGCATCTTCACGATCATCGGCGGGCCGGCGTGGAGCTGGAGCGCGAGGAGGCCCGAGCGACGTCGTGCCTTCGGATCGTTGTCGACGACCTTGGCCGTCACTTGGCCGTTGATCTCGTGAAGGAGCTTGTTGCCCTTTGCGACGATGCGGTAATTGTTCCAGTCTTCCTTCTTGATCTTGGCCTGGATCGCCTTCGAGTCGCCGATCTTCTCGACCATCTTGACCTTGCGGCCCGGGTTGACCTCGGTCGACTGACCGCGCTGGGCGAGGATACCGCGCCCCTTCTCCTCGTAGAGGATGCCCGAGTACGTGTTGCCGGACTCGAAGTCGGCCTGGTATCCGCCGATGACCCACTTGCCGTGGCGGGGACGCTCGGTGCTGCGGTACTGGAGGCCGCTGTTGCCGCCAATGATCTTGTACTCGAAGCGGAGCTCGAAGTCGTCGACCTCGCCCTGACGCCAGATGATGAACGTGTTGCCGCGGGTCGGGTTCTCCTTCGTCGTCTGGCCCGTGATCGCGCCATCCTCGACGCGCCAGAATTTCGGGTTGCCGTCCCAGCCGTTCAGGGTTTTGCCGTCGAAGATCTGCTTGAATCCGGCCTCATCGTCAGCGTGAACCGCCGGTCCGAGAATCGTCGCGGCGAGCACGAAGAAAAAACATGTCAAAGCGCGCGGAAGAGAGCGAAACTTCATCGTCAGGCCTCTATTTCAGGTTCGATTTGCGTAGACGTAACGATTCAAGGTAGGTTCTCGCGCCGTGTCTTTCAAGCTTCCACCGAATCAGCAACTGGCCTCCGAGACGAAGTGGCCGTTCGTCGGGGAGACCGAGCCTCGCTCGAGCGACGAGCCTTGGACGGTGACGATCGACGGGCTGGTCGCCGAAAGCCGCTCGTGGACGCTCGAGGAGCTGCTCGCGATGCCGCAGGTCGAGCGCGAGATCGACGTTCACTGTGTGACGAGGTGGTCCAAGCCGGCGATGCGCTTTTGTGGGATTTCGCTCGCGAGTCTGCTCGATGTTTGCGAGCTCGGAGAGGAGGCGAAATACCTCTCGTTCGTCGCGCGCAGCGAGCGGAGCCATTCGACCTCGCTGCCGATCTCCGACGCTCTCGAGCTCGGGACGCTCGTCGCGTTCGAGGCGAACGGCGAGCCTCTTTCGAGCCGGCACGGCGGCCCCGTGAGAACGGTCGTGCCGGGGCGCTACTTCTACAAGAGCCTCAAGTGGCTCGAGCGCATCGAGGTGCTCGAGAACGACCGTCTCGGCTACTGGGAGGCCGAGTCGGGATACCACAACGTCGCCGACCCCCTTCGGGAAGAGCGTTACGCGGCACCGAATCTCGATCGCGGGGCGGTCGAGAAGGCGATGCAGGCACGTGATTTTCGGGGCTACGACTTCCGCTCGCTCGCCGCGGACGACTACGAGCTCGAAGGGCTCGTCGCGTCAGGGACTTTGCTGCGCGACGCGCGCTTTTGTCGCGCGAAGTTGCGGGACGCGAACTTCGACGGCGCCAACCTCTCGAACGCTCACCTCGAAGACGCGGACCTTCGTGGCGCGAGCTTCGTCCGCGCCGATCTCGAAGGCGCGTCGTTCTGCGGCGCGGATTTGCGTGGTGCAAACCTGAGTGGGGCGTCACTCATCGCGACATCGTTTTGCGAGGAGGACGGGACGCACGGGGCGACCTTCGATACGCAGACGATCGTCGACGATGGGAGCATCGCGAAGCTCATGCCGATTCAGCAAGCATTCGTCGGGCGGGAGCGCGGTTGAGGAGTCGGGGATCCATGAATCGGAAAGTGCTGTTGTCAGTCATTGTGCTCGTCCTGTGGCCGTCGGCGTGGGCCGATCAGAAGCCTGAGGTCACGATCTCGAAAGAGACGACGGGCCTGACGTCGCCGCTACGTCGAGACGGGTACGTCGACTATGCTCGCGCCCTCGAGGAGCGAGCTTTTCGAGGCGTGACTCCCGAGAACAACGCTGCGATCGACCTCGTTCGCGCGGCCGGGGCGAAGGGCTTCTCGAAGAGGCCCCGCATCTCGATCGAAAAGGCTCTCGGCATCGACTTCTCGAAGCTCGAGGGACCGTTTCTCGTTTCCCTCGAAGACTTCGCTGAGCAGCGCGGCGAGACCATCGACGAGGACGCTGACGAGGATTTCTGCGATCGACTCGACGCGGACGAATTCCTGTTTTCTCGGGTTATCGAGCGTGATCGATCGCGCATCGTCGGGCACTTACTTCTGACTCGTGCGACGCTCCACGCCGGATAGGGGCGTCTCGATCGAGCGATCGAGCGATCGACGATTGGGTGACCCTGTTTCGTTGCGGTTACCTCGTCGCGCAGGGGCCGAGCTACGTCGATGGGCTCATCGGATGCGGCTTTCGCAACACCGTGATCGAGTCGATTTGCGGATGCCTCGGAAGGGTCGACCTCTCGCGAGCGCAGATCGACCGACTTCGTTCCGAGCTGCGGGTTCATCCTTCGGGGGCCGACCTCGCGGACTCGATCGATGTTACCGAGCGATACGCGACGCTCGATGCCGTCTGCTGGATGGCTCGAAACTCGGAGGATTCCGTCAGCGGAATCAGCCAGCTCCTCGGTGCGAGCACGGAATCGATCATCGGAAAGATCTTCGATCGCGGGCCGGTCGATCGGGATGAGGCCCTGCGAATTATCAATCGCCAGCTCGACGATCAAGAGCGCACCTTTCGATTGAAATCTCCGCGGTCGCGTCTCAACGCGTCGCAGGTCGTCGACGATCGTCTCGACAGCGAGCGGCGCGAGTCTTCTCTGGACAAGCTCCGCCGGTGCATCGCCTCTCAGCGTGCGCGACGAAGAATCCGGATGTCGAGCGGACGACCGGCCGCCGTGTGTGCGACGAAGAGGAGGTCGCCCTCCGCGTAGCTCGTCGAATCGGCGTCTGCGTCGGCGTTCGTCGGGGCGGTCGCGGGGTCACCGCGGCGGAACTCGAGGAGCGAGTACCCCTGGATGCCGTCGAGGGAACCCGAGCGGTCGAAGACGCACGTGCGGGACCGAGTCGTCGTCGACGCGAGGACCTTCCACGTTCCGCGGAGCTTCTTCTCCTTGGACGGACGGAAGAGATCGCTGAAGTCTCGGAAGGTCACACGACTCCGCAGGCGCTCGAAGTCCGCGTACGGAGCCTTCCACGCGCGCGCGGGTGCTTGGAGCGACGCTTCGAGGACGAGTGGGCCGATCTTCGTCGCGCTGACGATGACCGTTCGCGTCGTTCCCGGGGTGGCGCCGCGTGCCCGAAAGCGAGCTTCTTGCCACGAGCGTCCGTCGATCTTGCGCTCGGCCGGATCGCGCAGTAGTACGGAGCCGCTCGCCGACGCTTCGCGAACGCTCTTGGCGTACCAACGCTCGACTCCCATCCCTTCACCGTGAACGACGCGCAGCGAGATCACCGTGTCTTGCCCGCGGCGAAACTCCGCCGTGCCGCGAAACGATGAACGATGCGTGTCGACGTCATGCGTCCAACCCTCGAGCTCCGAAACGGAGAACGTCGCGAGCCACCATGCGCTCGTCTGCGCGTGAAGGTTCGCGGAGACGAGGAGCGCGATGAGACAACTGCCGATAGTCGAGCGCATGACGAGGTTTCTCGGAAGGTTCGAAAAGGAATGCTTCTGAGAATCTATCGCCGTGCTTGGCGGGCGACTTGAGCGCTACTCGAACGGTCTTCTCAAGTTCGCTGTGGACCGCGCGCGATGACGACTTTTCCGGACCGACACATCTCGAGAATGCCGTAACCCGCGAGGATGTTCTCGAACGCGTCGAGCTTCTCGGGGTTGCCGGTAATCTCGACGACGAGGGACTCGTCCGAAATGTCGACCGTCTTGCCGCG
>CAYZGY010000353.1:7756-8047 GCA_964478085.1 uncultured Planctomycetia bacterium | reverse complement strand
GATCAGATCAACGCGGTCTCGACGGCCGTGATGGGGCTGAGCGTCGCGTGCGCTAGTTGCCACGATCCCAAGCACGATCCGATTCCGACGCGTGACTACTACGCGCTCGCTGGTATCTTCCGCAGCACCGAGACGCTCTACGGTCGCGCCGGAAACGAAGGCCTCACGGCGCCCGCGACGCCACTGCACGAGCTTCTGCCGGAAGATACGCCGATTCGCGAAGAGTCCTCGGTGTTCGTCTTGCCGCCCGCGTATTCGGCTGCGATCGACGAGCTCGAGCAGCTCGTGCAC
>CAYZGY010000353.1:5696-7746 GCA_964478085.1 uncultured Planctomycetia bacterium | reverse complement strand
GGGGGGCCCCGCCCCCCGCGCCCCGGCCGGCCCCCCCCCGCCTCGACACGATTCCGAAGACTCTCGAAGCGGACAAGAAGATCGGATTCGCGAAGGGGCTCTTCGCGAGCGCGGAAGGAGGGCGCCTCGTCAGTAGCGCGGTCGTTCCTGCGGATTCCTACTCGATCTCGTTCTGGTTTCGAAACGATCTTCCGAACGATGCGCGTCCGATCACTACGTATCTCTTTTCCCTCGGACGCCTCGGTGACAAGAAGCAGATCGGCGACAACTTCGGCATCGGAGGGAAGCACGATCGCAGCACGACGGGCCGACTATTCATCTGGAACGGGCAGGGAGCGAACCAGTCCCTCAAGGGCCGCACCGTGCTCCCGCCGAAGGAGTGGCACCACGTCGTACTCGTTCGAGACGGCGAGCGCGTGCGCGTCTACCTCAACGGCGAGACCAAGCCCGAGATCGACGGCCAGGTGAAGGCGACCGCTCCCGAGGGGCGCAAGATCTCTCTCGGCGCTCGCAACGATCGCTTCGCTCCACTCTCGGGAGGATTGGCGGAGTTCGCGGCCTTCGATCGAGCCCTGAGCGCTGCCGAGGCGCTGCGTCTCCACTCTGCTTCGGGTCGACCGAAGGGCACCCGCAAGGTGAGGGCTTCGGCCGTCGCGATGGGGGTGCGCGATCGAAAGAAGATCGAGGACTGCAAGATCAACATCGACGGCAACTCGAAGAAGCTCGGAGCAGTCGTGCCGCGGGGCTTCCTCTCGGCCGTGAAAACGAAAGCGAAGGCAGCGTCTCTCGACGCGAAATCGAGCGGGCGACTCCAGCTCGCGAAGTGGCTCGTCGGTGACGATCACCCGCAGGCGTCGCGCGTCATCGTCAACCGCATGTGGCTCCACCTCTTCGGTCGTGCCATCGTCACGACGCCCGACGATTTCGGCGTCTACGGTGCGCGGCCATCGCATCCGGATCTCCTCGATCATCTCGCGACGCGGTTCGTGAGGGATGGCCGGTCGATGAAGAAGATGATCCGCGCGATCGTGCTCTCGCGCACGTACCGGTTGAGCAGCTCTCCGGCGAACGGCGAAGCGACGCGCCGCGACGGCGACAACGTCTGGCTCGCCCGTCACAGTCGCCGACGACTCGACGCCGAGTCGCTCCGCGACCGCATCCTCCAAGCGAGCGGTGAGCTCGACTCGACGCTTCGCGACGGATCGGACATCGACCAGCTCGATGCGCTGATCAACTTCCCTCCAGGCGAAGCGAAGTACCTCCACAAGCCCAGCCTTCGCCGGAGTGTCTACCTCTGCATGCTGCGCGATGCGATGCCGCCCGAGCTCGCCGCGTTCGATCTGCCCGATGGACTCTCGATCGTCGGCCAACGGGAGGTGACGACGAAGCCGACCCAGACGCTTTTTCTGCTCAACAGCCCGTTCGTCGTCGCCCGGAGCCAGGCGCTGGCGAAGAGTCTGCTGGAAAATCCGGAGCGCGGGACGTCGGGGGTGGGGGAGGCCGAGCGAGTGCGAGTCGCGTTTCGACGTGTTCTTTCACGGAATCCGAGCACGAACGAGCTCGAGAGCTCGCTCGCCTACCTGCGCGAGATCTCGCAGGCGCTTACCGGAACGGCCGATCGAGACGAAAAGGCTTGGGCAAGCCTCGTTCAGGGCTTGCTGGCGACGAGCGAGTTTCGGTACATTGATTGAGCGTCGATCACGCGGAGACCAGTGAGGGTTGTCGGATGCCGAGAGAACGGCACGTCGCGGCGACCCGCCGCGAGGCTCGAGCGCTCCGTCGACCCGGAAGGATCGGATCGACGGAACACTCGAGCTTGATGGAAGAATTCGATGGTGGGGGAGGTTGCGAGTGAGATGACGAAGGAACAAGACTTGCACGGCGGCTCTCGGCGAAAGTTTCTTCAGGGGACATCGTGCGGCTTCGGGTACCTCGCGCTGAGCGTGCTGTGTCAGGGGGATGCGGCGGCTGCGGCAAGAGTCGCGTCCGCCTCGGAGAACACGCACATTCCCAAGCGCGCGAAGAGCGTCATCTTCCAGTGCATGCCCGG
>CAYZGY010000353.1:421-5686 GCA_964478085.1 uncultured Planctomycetia bacterium | reverse complement strand
ACAAACCGCAGGTCGGCAAGAAGGAGCACCCCGGCTCCGCGTTCCAGTTCCGGCGTTACGGGGAGAGTGGTCACTGGGTTTCGGAGCGCTTTCCCGAGACCGCGAAGCACGCCGACGAGCTCTGCGTGATCAACGGCATGCATGCCGACACGGGCAATCATGCTCAATCGTTCCTTCAGCTCATCACGGGAGAGCGTCTCCGTCGACGACCGAGCATCGGCTCGTGGGTGAACTACGGACTCGGCACGACGAACCATGACTTGCCGGGGTTTATCAGCCTCAACGCACACGAGTCGAACGTCTACTCGAGCGCGTTTCTTCCCTCGAGCTCGGCGGGTCTTCCGATCGGTGTCGCGGGCGAGAACATGTCGACGGCGACGATCCCGAACGTCGCGAGCTCTCACCTGTCGAATCAGGCGAAGCGGCGACAGCTGAGCTTCGTGCAGTCGCTCAATCGCGGACACGCGGACGCGCGCCCCGAGGACGAGAAGCTCGAGAGCGTCATCGAGTCGATGGAGCTCGGATTCCGTATGCAGACCATCGCGCCCGGGCTGCTCGACCTCTCGACCGAGCCGAAGCACGTGCTCGAGCGATATCGCGTCGGGCGAAAGATCTCCGTCGGCTCGTGTCGTCCGGCGGACTTCGGGCGCCAGTGTCTCCTCGCGCGACGATTCGTCGAGGCCGGTGTTCGTTTCGTGCAGGTTTCGCAGAACGGTTGGGACACGCACACGAATCACCGTCGCGATCTGCGCGCCTGTTGCGAATCGACCGATGCGCCGATCGCTGCGCTTCTCGAGGACCTCAAGCTTCGCGGACTCCTCGACGACACGCTCGTCGTCTGGGGCGGCGAGTTCGGTCGCCCGGGCATCCTGCCGAGCGACAAGAAGGATCAGACCGGGCACAACGCGAAGGGCTTCACGTTCTGGCTCGCGGGTGGTGGCGTCAAGCGTGGCTACGTCCACGGCAAGACCGATCACACGGGGCTACGCGCGGTCGAAGGCCGGGTGCACTTCCGCGACCTGCACGCGACGATCCTTCACCTCGTCGGTCTCGACGCGAACCGATTGACTTTCCGACACCAAGGCCGCGATCACCGGCTCACGGGTCCCGAGGGCGGGCGCGTGGTGAACGAGATCTTCGCTTAAGAGAACGTCCTCGATTAACAGCCCGTTGAAGAAGTCGATTCGGCGTCCGAGCGGCCGATTCGTTCGAGCTCTTCGTAGCTGAAACCCGCCAATGCTTAAAGGCATCCGCTCGGCGGCGACTCGCAGCCGAGGTCGACTCCGCCGAAGACATCACCGCAGGCCGGATATGGCGTCACCGGTTCGGGTCCGCCCGTGAAGAGGAAGGCGAGCGAGTAGACAGCGTCGGAGACGTCGTGAGTCTCGTCGCCGTTCGCGTCCATCGCTTCTCGGCACAGTGAGGCGGCTCCGAGGAAGAGGACGTTCAGTCCGAGGACGGCGTCGGACAGATCGAGCCGCCCGTCCGTGTTGCTATCGCCACGGATGAACTTCGGTCCGCTCTGCGTTTCGCACTCGACGGATCGGTAGACGATCTGGAATCGCCAGTCGCCCGTCACGCCGAGCGCGCAGGCGTCATTCCAGCCACCCGGAATCGCGAAGACGATGTTGCGACCGGGCGTGCAGCCATTCGCGTCGTTGACCACGGAGGGGTTGAATATTTGACCCGCGTTCGCGTTGGCGAATCGCAAGGTCACCGTGAACGGGCCGGAATCGATGACCTTGTCGCCGGGGATCGGCGAGATGTCGAATTCGTTGACAAATCCATCGGTAAGCACGGGGCCGGGAAGTGAGAAGATCGGATCACCGGGATCCGGTAGGCCTCCCGCGTAGATGTTGATCGCGGACTCGAGCGATTGCGGCGAGCCGCCGAGCTGTGATCCCCACACGATGCCGACGCGGAGAATTTCGACCGGGTATTCGTCCGCGGGCAACTCGAAGACGACACCCGCTTGCTCTCCGATCGCGAAGCATGGGCACGTCAAGTTCTGTGCTCCCGTCGCGGGGCTGATCGGTCCTTGCTCGGGGCACGAGTCCTGTGCGTTGGTTCTCGTCAGACAAGCGACGACGATGAGAGTCGAGAAGATAAGAGTCGAGACGATGGTGATCGGTGTGCGCATGATTCCCCTCTGAATTCGATTGCCTCGTTTTCCAAGAGCCAGCATCGATCCTGGCGTGAGCTCAAAGACTGCAAGTGTCCGGACAGTCGACGATCGGAGTGCAGCCGTCGCCACCGGCCGGTGGTTCACCCGCTTGGAACAAGTACGAGAGGAGCGCGATCGCGTCCGAGAGATCGAATCGGGTGTCTCCGTTGACGTCGAAGATCACGAGGTTGCTCGCATCGTCGAGCGCGCCATCGGCACAGGGGCCGATCGCAGGCTCGCCGCCGAAGAGCATGCGCAAGGCCGTGATCGCGTCGGAAAGATCCGCGCGTCCGTCTTGGTTGATGTCCGCTGGGATCTGCAGGCCTGGCGGCTCGACGGCCGATTCGTCGATGCCCGGGGAGCCGAACGGAAAGTCGCTCGATCTCCAGCTCGTGGAGAGGTTCCACGATGACGGATCCGCCTGAGCATCGATGATCACGAGGCTCGGGCCGGTCCCGTCCGTCGAAGGATGCCAGAGGTCGTCGAACTCGAACGCCTGAATTGGCTCGCCGTAGCGCCCTTCGAGCGCGAGTCGCTCGCCGCCGTCGCTCACGGCGCCTTCGTACTCTCCTGCGACGAGAACGCGTCCGAGGTCGTAGCGATCGTCGAAGCCGCGAAGGTCTTCGACAACGACGACGACTTGACCCGGGGCGAGCTCGGTGACGGCGCTGTCCGTGAAGTCGAACCAGATGCCTTCGACGAATCGCACGCCGGTCAGGTCGAGCGGCTCTTCGCCGACGTTTTGAAGCTCGATGAACTCGTACTCGCGTCGACGGAACGGGCTCTCTTCATCGGGCGGGGCCGGGTTGTACATGATCTCCGTCACGCGGAGAGGCAGGTCGGTGTAGAAGACGGCGTCGGTCACGGCGCTCCAAGCTCCCGTGGTCGTGCGGGCGCGAGCGGAGACGAGCGCGGTGGCCTCGAGGGCGATCGGCTCCGCGTAGGCTGTGGCGCCCTCGGCGATCGCGCCGCCCGGGGCGCGCGGGTCGGATCCGTCGAGCGTGTACCAGATCGTCCCGCTCGGTGCGCTGATCGACAGGCGAAATCCCGCATCGATCGCTCCGCCGTGTCGCGACAACCTCGGAGCCGTTGTCGGAAGCATGAACCGGGCGGCACGATACTGGCTGACCACCTGCGAGGTTCGACCCGGGAGGACTCCGTTGAGATAGCTGTTCTTCGCGCTCTCCCAGCTGTCGGGCGTTCGGTAGTTCCAGCGCGCCGCCTCCGCGTAGAAGGCGCGCCGAACCTCGTCGCAACGTTCGACGAGCCGAGCTCGGTTCTTCGCCGGAGTCATCGGGCCATCAGCGAAGAAGAGCTCCTGGATGCGATCGGCGAGCAAGACGCGATAGTCGGGGTGGTTCTCTCGCAGCAACATGCTGAACAGGCTCCCGGGACCGTCGCCGTTTTGCCGACCCGGAGAGTCGCGAGTCGTTCGATTGCCGGCTGCTCGCGTGAAGCCGTCGGCATCGTTGAGGAAGAACTTGAAGCCGCTGCCGCGAACGACGGGGCCGACGCAACGGTACTCGTCCTCGGAATTGCCGAACATGAACATCAGCATGAAGTCGACGTAGTGTGAGACGTCGAGATACGGTGAGACGTTCGCGTAGTCGCCGCGTAGAGCCTTGATGCGCGTCCACGCCGAGCCATCGCCGTCGTACGGGACTCCCGGATCGGGCCAGCCGCCGACGTTCCAGTTGCCGTTGATCGCCTCGTAGTCGTCCTTCTCGCCACCGAGGTACTGCGCGAGCATGTCGGCGTTCCAGCGTTCGCGCAGGTGGTACTGTCCCCAGTACGTTCCGTTGAGGTAGAGATGGACGAACTGTCCGTGAGGATTCAGATTCCCCATGTCGAGCATCGTGTCGTCGGTGAAGCGGTTCGACATGTAGAAGCCGCGCTGGTTCATGTCGTGGGAGCCGGCGCGGAGCTCGATTTGATCGAATCGCTCGACGGGGCGAACGCCACGACCGTGACCCTCGAAGAGGGGGTAGCGCAGCTTCGTGTCGCCGTACTCCGAACGGAAATAGACGCGGAAATTCTTCTTGGCGAAGTTGGTGAACGCGCCGCCGAAGTAGCGAACGCCCGCGTTCTCTTGGAAGCCGCCTCGACCGTCGGGGTGGATCATCTCGATCGACATCGGCACCTCGGCGTTGTCGTTGATCGTGCCGGGCGTGACGATCGACATCGTGGGCAGGTCGGTGAGAGCGGCGCGCATGTGAGGTGCGTAGCGAGGATCACGTGTGATACTCGTGCGCATCACGTTCGAGCCGATGACGTCGTCGAGGAATACGTACGTGTGCGTGTCGACGTTCGTCGGGACGAGGCCGGGAAAGAACGCGGCGGCTCGTAGCGTTGTCGTGCTCGAGATGCGAACCGGGTCCGCGTAGAGAGTTCCGTGGCTTTCGGTCGGCGTGCTGCCGTCCGTCGTGAAGCGGATGTCCGCGTCGGTCGTCGCGGAGGTGATCTCGACGTCGATGGGCTCGTCGTAGAAGCCACGGTCGATGGAGAACGTCGTGTCGCTCACGAATCCGTCGAAGCCTACCGTGTCGTTCGTCGCTCCGGGCGTCGGTTCGAGAAAGTACGACTCTCGCTGCTCGACGAAGAGGAAGGCGACGAGCTCGGGTGCGATCAAGAAGTCGTCGTCGTTCGCGGAAACATTGAGCCCGTGGATCGCCAGGACGTTTTCGCCGGAGGTGAGAAGGTCGACGTGCGCACTGACGTTGATCTCCTCCGCGACGATTGCCTCGAGGTCGGGATGCTCGGTGCTCGCCGCAGAGTTCCACGTCAGCGCCTCGCGGGCGTTTCGCCGCGCGACCTCGATACCGTTGAGGTAGGCGACGAATCCGTCGTCGTACCTCATGCGCAGCGTCAAGACGTCGATTTGATCCGGGTCTTCGACGTCGAACGGGACGCGGAGGTACGACGTCGCGTTTCGCTCGAACATCGACTCTTCGACATCGGTTCGCAGGAGACGGCGGAACGCGAGATCCTGATCGAAAACCTCGACCTCGGCGAGCGAGATGAAGTTCTCACCCTGGCCGTCCGCGCCGATCTTCTCGACACGAAGAAACTGACCGCGCGTGCCGACGGGAAAGGTCAGGTGG
>CAYZGY010000353.1:0-411 GCA_964478085.1 uncultured Planctomycetia bacterium | reverse complement strand
CGCCCGCTTCCAGCGCCATGAGCAGCGCCGTCATCAGGTGGTGGTCCGGCGCCAGCGGAAAGGTGCCGTCCGTGAAATGCTCGGACTCCTCGACGACCTCTCCGCCGGCGTCGAGCACCAGCACGCGAAAGTTCGATAGCCGGTGGGCGCAGCAGTCGGTACGATTCCAGAGCACCGCGTTTCCCAAGTTGTGCTCCGCGCCGAAGTCGACCTCCCACCAGGGAGCCGGGTCGCCGACGTTCGTGTGCGTGATCGATCCTCCCCCGTACACGCCGTTCGTGTTGCCGTCGACGGCTCGCGTCGCGAGGCCGCCGTAGCCCGTCGTCGATTGTCTCGCGACTTTTCCGAAGGCGACCTTAGACATTACTGGCTAGCCCACGACCAGCGCGTACAGCACGACCTCGGCGATCG
>CAYZGY010000352.1:4576-8085 GCA_964478085.1 uncultured Planctomycetia bacterium | reverse complement strand
GAGCTGCCCGCGTTGCCGCGTCCGAGCGGGAGAGCTATTCTTCTGATGCCATCCCGCGAGATGTGTTCGCGGCGACGGCGAGTCAGGCAGATGGGTTCATGGCGAAGACCGCGTTAGATCACGAGCGCCTCGATCTCGACTTGCTCAGTCGAGTGGCCGAGCAGCTCTCCGACCCGAACGGGACGACCTCTCTTCACGTCAGTGACGGGCTGCAGGAGAGAATCTACCTGTTCGTGCCGGGTGGAGTACGAGTGCTGACGCGTGGAGACGGCTCGCAAGATCGCCTCATCCACTTTCTCGTCAGTCAATGTTTCGTCGACATGGAGCTTCTCCAGGAGCTTCGAGACCAGGCGAAGCAGCGCAATACTCCTCTCACGGAGCTCGCTCTCGAGAAGGAGATCACGACTCGTTCGGATCTTCAGGAGCTGACGCGGAAGGTCGTTCGAGACGAGGTTTTCGGCCTCGTCTTCTGGAACGTCGGATATGCCATCGTCGCGGATGAAGCTCCGCGCGAGATCTACAGCACGCAGCGACAGGTGTTCGCGACCAAGTTCGAGCGACGTGAGCTTTCGGCCGAATTGATGAGCTGGCTCGCGAAGTGGCCGCGGATTCGTGACTCGATCGGAAACGAGACCACGAGAATCGTTCCGACCGAGCTCGCGTTCGAGGCCCACCGTGAAGGGGTCGGCGACCTCGACGAGGGCGTGACCGATGTGCTCGAGTGGTGCACCGAGGAGATGAGTCTCGAGGAGATCTGGCGTGATTCGGGGCACCATCTGCCGGATCTCTGCGACGAGCTGCTCACGCTCGCGAAAGGCGGATTCATCACGCTGCAGCTTCCGTCGTCGTCATCCACCGATCTCCGCAAGGACCTCGACCGGCAGATCGAGCGGATGGAAGAGACGATCGATCACCTGCTCAATCCGGAGCTCGGCCGTCAGCGTCTGCTCGATTGCTACTGGGCGTCTGGTCAGACTCACAAGATCGTCCATGGCCTTCACGTCGCGGCGGACGGCTTTGCCAGTCGTGGGCTCATGGATGAAGCCATGGAGCGCTGGAAGCAGATCGTCGAAATCGAGGCGGAAAACCTCGATGCACACGAGAAGCTATTCCGCGCTCTCATCGAAGCCGGTGAGGAGAAGAAAGCCGTCGCGCATGCTTCTGCGTTCGCGACGAGGTGCCTGACCGAGAAAGCGGTCGGCGAGGCTCGCTTTCTCGCGGGATTGCTTTCGTCGACATCGATGGGCGCGCTCGAGGCTCGACGCATCGAGGCTTTCGCTCTCGAAGCCTCGGACAAGCACCAAGAGGCGGCCGAGGCGCTGCTCGATCTCGCGGGCGAGTTCGTCACCTTAGGAAAGAGCAACCGCGCACTTCAGTTCGCGGAGACAGCTCTCAAGTTCGATCCTTCGAGCTCCTCTGCCGCGGAGATGGTGCGGTCGCTCAAAGCCTCCAGCATCGGCGGGCCGGGGGTGGGCGGCTCGTTTCGATCTCTCGCGACGGCTGCGACGACCGGCGGATCCTTGGTCGTTACACGCGTCGAGGACATCCCGGAGCTCAGCGCGGAGTCTACGGAGGCGACTGGGCCTTCCGTCGCGAGGCTCCAGCCCGATGGCAGCGGACACGTTTCCGCGAATCCGAGTGTTACGAAGAAATCTCGGTCGGGCAAGTGGCTTGCAGCCGCGGTCGTCATCGCTGCTGCGATCGGGGCGTTCTTCGGCGTTTGGAGCCTCTCGGATGATCGCGACGCCGAGGCCCAATCCGAGCTCGATGACGAGGCCGTATTCGTTTCCTCCGGCGACTCGAATCGAGTGAGTCGCGTGATTGACGATCGACGGATCGCGGAATGGACGCCGTCCGGGTCGTTCGAGCTCGTCAGTCGCTGGTCGGGCGAGCTCGTCGCGAGGCTCGAGGGGCGCGAGGGCGGGAATTGGTCCGTCGGATTTCGTGCGAAGCGAGTCTGTCAATGGAAGGCGGGCGAGCCTGCGACGGTATTCTCGCCACGCAAGAAAGAGTCGAAGACGCTCACGTGGAAGCTTCCCGAGGACACCTCGGCGGTCGCCGTCGGCGAGGGCGGCTTGGCGATTCGGCGGGGGCAGAAGACGTACCTCTACTCGTTCGACGGGAAGCCGCGCGAAGGCCGGCCGACCTTCGCCTGGACCGAAGGACTCTTCGTCGAAGGACTCTTGATGGTTCAAGGACCGTCCGAAGCTGCCGCCGACGACGCTCTCACGATCCACGCGATCGAGCCGAGCAGCATGACCGTTCTTTGGACGGGTCGCTGCGAAGACGGTGCCTTCGCCTTTCCCTGACCCGAACTTCTCATCAGCCTTCTGCTGCGTCGCCGTATCTCTCGGTGTGGACTGCGTCAGCGGCCACGACTCGATCCTCAGCGTGTCAGAGACACGCTTCCGGTCTGGTCGGCTTGTTCGCCCTCCCTCCTTGGTCGGCCTCACCCTTGCCACACCGAGAGCTACGACGCCTCGCGACGAAGTCTGATGAGAAGTTCGGGCTAACGACCTATTCCGGTGTCACGTACGCGCTCGTGATGCCGCCGTCGACGAGGAAGGTCGATCCTGTCACGAACGACGACTCCTCGGACGCCAGGTAGAGAGCCGCCTGCGCCATCTCCTTCGCTTCTCCGAAGCGTCCCATCGGGATATGGACGAGGCGTTGCTGCTTCTTGTCTTCCGTGTCGAGAAACTTCATCAGGAGTTCGGTACGCAGCGGACCTGGGCAGAGAGCGTTGACGCGGATGTTCTCGCGTGCGTGGATCACTGCGAGCTCGCGGCTCATCGCGAGGACGCCTCCTTTGCTCGCCGTGTACGCCAGTTGGGGCGTCGCTGCACCGAGGACGGCCACGAAAGACGCCGTGTTGATCACCGAGCCGCCGCCGGTGCGTTGAAGCGCCGGGATGCCGTACTTGCAGCCGAGGAAGACGCCTTTGAGGTTGATCCCCATCGTGCGATCCCAGACGTCTTCGTCCGTGTTGATCGCGTCGTCGTCTCCGCTGTCCATGATTCCGGCGTTGTTGAACAGGATGTCGAGCCGGCCGTACGTCGCTTCGGCGATGCGGACCATGTTTTCGCAGTCCGTGCCACGCGAAACATCGGCGTGAGCGAAGACGGCCTCGCCACCGTCGGACGTGATGTCGCTGACCGTGCCCGCGCCCTCCTCGTCATTGACATCGACGACGACGACCTGGGCACCCTCCTTCGCGAAGAGAAGCGCCGTTTCCCGTCCGATTCCGCTCGCACCGCCCGTCACGAGGGCGACTCTGTCTTCTAAGCGCATCCGTCTCTCCGTGTGCGTGACACTTCGACGAGCGCGTCGAAGAGTCTTTGTTGGATAGCATCTTTCGCGGCGGTGATCTCGGGATGCCACTGAACCGCGTAGAGCCAGGGGTGGTCGTGCTTCTCGACGGCTTCGATGACACCGTCGGGAGCGTGAGCGACGACTTCGAGGGTCGGCGCGACGTCCTTGATCGATTGATGGTGCCACGACGCGGCGTC
>CAYZGY010000352.1:0-4566 GCA_964478085.1 uncultured Planctomycetia bacterium | reverse complement strand
GAAGGTCGACGCGCCGAGCAAGTTCACCAGTCGTGAGCTTTCATCGACAGACACCGAATGGGGCGTCGGCTCGCGTGGCGGTGCGCGATGGGCGATCGACTCGCCGTAAACTTCGGGAAGGTGAGTGTGCAGCGTCCCGCCGAGGACGACGTTGATCACTTGCGTGCCGCGACAGATACCGAGCGTCGGTAATCCCGAGTCGAGCACGCTCCGGGCGAGGTCGAGCTCACATTGGTCGCGCTCTTCGTCGACCATGTACACGGTCTCGTGCATGTCGGCACCGTAGCAACCAGGGTCGAGATCGCCGCCTCCCGCCAGGATGATGCCGTCGAGCATCGAGAGCCAGAGATCGATCGACGATTCGCCTGGCGGCAGGAGGACGGCGACACCACCGGCGCGTCGAACGGAATCGACGTACTCCGCGGGTAAGGAGAATTTGTTCTCCTCGTCGCGTCCGTAGGTCGTAATGCCGATGCGGGGTCGTGTCATGTCTCTCGTTGCGGCCGACTCAGCGGGCGACTCAGATGCGCTCGAAGTAGCGTTTTCGATCCCAATCCGTGACGGCCTGATCGTACGCGGCTTGCTCGACGCGGAAGAAGTGCGCGTAGTGGTCGACGACCTTGTCGCCGAAGGTCGTGCGGGCGAACTCGCTCGACGCGAAGAACTCAGTCGCCTCGCGAAGCGTTTCAGGCACGCTCGGCTGCTCCTCGGCAGCGTAGACGTCGCCTTCGAAGATCGGTGGCGGCTCGATCTTCTTGCGAATCCCGTCGAGGCCCGACGCGAGCGACGCGGCGTAGACGAGGTAGGGATTGCAGTCCGCACCGGGAACTCGGCATTCGATGCGCAGGCTGTTCCCGCTTCCGACGACGCGGAATCCCGCGGTGCGATTGTCGTGGCTCCACGCGAGCTTCGTGGGCGCCCAGGAGCCCGACAGGTATCGTTTGTACGAGTTGACCGTCGGTGCGTAGAACGGCATGACGTCCCGGACGTGCGCGATCCATCCGCCGAGGAACCAACGAAACTCGTCGGAGCACGAGATGGGGCCGAGTTTCTGATCGCCGACGAATGCGTTCTTTCCGTCGTTCCAGAGGCTCAGGTGCACGTGGCAGCTCGAGCCGGCACGATCGGTCGCGAACTTCGCCATGAAGGTGACGCTCATCTCCAGGCGGTCGGCGACCTCGCGCACGCACTGCTTGTAGACCGCATGACGATCGGCCATGCCGAGAACGTCCGTGTATCGCACGTTGAGCTCGTGCTGGCCGAGTCCCCATTCACCCTTCGAGTTCTCGACCGGCACGCCCGATCGCTTCAGGTGGCGGCGCAAGACGGCGTTGAGCTTCTCGACGCGCGCGCCTTGGAACGCGTGGTAGTCCTCGATGTACCAGCCCGCGGGCTGCAGGCTGTCATAGCCCTTCTCGAAAGCGTCGCGGTAGCTGTCCTCGAAGATGTAATACTCGAGCTCCGACGCGCCGAAGGCTTGGAAGCCCGCGTCGGCGGCCGCGTCGACTTGCGCGCGCAGCAGCGAGCGCGGTCCTTCCTCGATGAGCGCGTGAGTCTTGTCGTTGACGAGATCGCAAATGACGAGCGCGGTCTTCTCGAGCCACGTCGCGTGTCGCATCGTCGAGAGATCGGGGACGAGGTGAAAGTCTCCGTAGCCGAGCTCCCAGTTGGCGAACTCGTAGCCGGGGACAGGCTCCATCTCCATGTCGACGGTCAAGAGGTAGTCGCAGCCGTGCGTGCCGTCCTGTGCCGCGCTTTCGAGAAAGAACTCCGCGTCGAAGCGCTTGCCCATGAATCGACCGTAGAGGTCGGTGAAAACCATCAAGACCGTGTCGATCTCGTCGGTTTCGACGGCTTGGGACAGCTGCTCGAGATCGAGAAGGCCCTCGACTTGGGACATCATTCGGCTCCTGCGCTCGGGTTGTCGTGTTCTGCGAGAGCGATTTCTTCTTCGGGCGCCTGCGCGACGAGGCGATGGCGGCTGTAGACGAGATAGTAGATCATGCCGACGGCGAGAAAGATCGCGACGCCCCAAATCCCGGGACGCAGCTCTTCGTTCGCGATGGTCGCGCACAGAGCGGTGAGCGCGAGCAACGCTCCGACGATCGCTCCGGGGACGCCGAGTGGGCTTCGGTACGGACGTGGCAGATCCGGGCGCGAGATGCGGAGCTTCACGAAGCTCGCCATGACCATGATGTAAGAGATCACGGCACCGAAGACCGCCATGTTGAGAAGCGCGGCTCCGACGGCGGCTTTGGACCAGATCTCGAGAATGATCGCGCAAACGAGCCCGATGACCGCTCCGAAGATCAGCGCGACGTGTGGGCAGTTGCGCCGGTTGGTGACGGAAATCCAGCGCGGAAAGTAGCCCGCTCGCGAAAGCGCGAAGAGGACACGACCGTAGGCGTAGATGATCGAGTGGAAGCTCGCGATGAGGCCCGAGAGCGCGACGGCGAGGACGAACCCGATCAGCCACTCGTTCGTCAGCGCCGCCCGGATGCCGTCCTCGAACGGTGTCTCGGATTGCGAGAGCGCCGCGACACCACCGCCGACGCCCGAGTTGAGCACGAGCGTCAGCACCGAAAGCGCGAGCAGCGTCAGCGTGCCGAGGATGAGCGCCTTGGGCATGTCGCGCACGACGTCTCCCGTCTCTTCGGCGGCGAGTGGCAACTGCTCGATCGCGAGGTAGAACCAAATCGCTGCCGGCAGAGCCGCGAAAACACCGGCCCAACCGAAGGGGAGCCAATCGGCCGAGTGGCCCGGCTCGGCTTCGAGATTGAAGAGGAGATTGGCATCAAAAGCGCCCGTCGCGATGACGCTGCCGTAGAGAAACAGAAGAGCGGCGAGCGCCGCCATCGTCACGACGAGGCACGCCTTGAGCGTCAGCTCGACGCCACGAATGTTGATCCAGACGAAGAAACCGTAGAACGGTAGCCACCAGACCCACGCGGGCGGCAGCTCTTCGACGATGCCGAGGCTCGCGAGGATCGAGTTCATGTACGCGCCGATCGCGCCGACGATCACGGCGGGGGTGATTACGTACTCGATCGTGTCGGTCAATCCGCAGACGAAACCGCCCGTCGGGCCGAGCGCGTTGCGAACAAAAGAGTAGAAACCGCCCGCGTGGGGGAGCGCGGCGGAGAGCTCGGCGATCGAGAAGACCATGCAGACGTACATCGCCGCCATGGCGATCGTCGCGATCGCGAGTCCCCAAAAGCCCCCCGCGGCGAGACCGAAATGCCAACCGTAGAAGTCGCCTGAGATAACCGCGCCGACGCCGAGAGCCCAGAGCAGAATCCAGCCGGCGCTACCGCGAAGCGATCTCTGCTCGAGGTACCCCTCGTCGACGTTCTCGTAGCGGGCGAGCCCCGAGCGTTTCTCTTCCATCTTCCCTCGCCGTCCGTGCAATCAGCGCGTTAGGATCGCCCTTCAAACAGGTCACGACCTTGGACGAGTGCCCGCATCTTCGCGTCGGCGACGTTGCGCTTGAGCATCCAGAAACCGCAGTCGGGATGCACGTAGCGGATACGCTCCGCACCGCCGACGAGCTTGGCGATGTTCTCGATCGATCGAGCGATCTCTTCGGGCGACTCGACCTGGTTGTCCTTGATGTCGATGACGCCGATGCCGAGCCCCATGTCCGAGCGCACCTCTCCGAGCGCCGCGATCTCGTTCTCGGGGCGACGCGCGCACTCCAGAACGAGATAGTCGGCCTCGATCGCATCGAGATAGCCGATAAGCTTGGCCCAATCTCCCTTCTGGATCGTCTGGCCTCCGTAGTTTCCGAAGCAGACGTGCACCGCTTTTTCGGCCTCGGTGGCCGAAAGGACGTGATTGAGCGTCTTCGCGGCCCAGGGGGCCTCGTCGGGACTTCCGGGAATGTTCGCCTCGTCGAGCTGAATCACGGGCGCGTCGATCGAGGCGATCTGTTGGCGAAGCACTTCCGCGATCGCCATCGCGACAGCTTCCGCGTCACCGTAGTGCTGGTCGACGAGCACCTTCGTCAGCATGTGAGGGCCGGTGCATGTGAACTTGAGCGGCGTCGAGGTCAAGTCTCGGACGAACTCCCAGTCGCGACGCAGGTTGAGCTGTCCTTCACCGATCGGGCCACGACACATCGCGGCAGGTTCCTTGCGATAGCCCGCAACGGAGCTTTGCCGGAACTCGTCGATATCCTTGCGCGTCGGGTGGACGTCGATCCCGTCGAGCGGCGCGAGAAAATAATCGATCATGCCGTTCGTCTCGGGGTGGTTGACGTCGAAGCGTGACAGCTCACCGTCGGAAATCACGTCGAGCCCCGCGAGCTCCTGAATCTTCAGGACAGCGAGAACAGCGTCGCGAACGCCCTCGATGGAGCGCGCATTCGGAAGCCAAGCGGGGATCGGATACGAGCCGACGACGGTGGTGCTAATCATGGGACTGAATTGTGCCGATAGGGAGTGTGTTCGCTCAACTTTCTCTGTGTCGTCGAACTCGACGAATTCGAGAATTATCGCCCTCCATTCTATCCATTCCAGCGGTCGAAAACGATGAGGTAGGCGCGCATCCCATTTCCTTTGACGGAGT
>CAYZGY010000351.1:0-8122 GCA_964478085.1 uncultured Planctomycetia bacterium | reverse complement strand
AAAGTGCTCGACGTAGGCGCTCAAAGCCCTGCGCAATGACGCCTCGCCGAAGAGGCTGAGCTTCGAGAGGCACTCCTCCTTCACGGATCTCACCCAACGCTCGGCGTAAGAGTTGGCATTCCCCGCGGAATGCACCGCATGACGACGTTGACGTAGAGACCGTTGCCTTCCTGCGCTCAGGCGCCGGCGCGATCCCGTGGCGTTTCAGGATGTTGCCCACAGTCTGGTCGCTCACCTTGTGCCCGAGGTTGCCGAACGCCCCGGAGATGCGATCGTAGCCCCAGTCGCGGTTTTCCTTCGCGATGCGAACCACCAAGTCTTCGACGTCTTTATCGATTCGTGGTCGACCCGGATACTCGCGGTTCCTCGATCCCTCGAACTTCTTCGCGACCAGCCTGCGATGCCACGACAGGATGGTCTCCGGTTTCACGATGCTCGCGACTTCGGTGAGGACCTTTCGACCGAGCTTCTCGCCGATCTCCGCGAGCGTCCTGCGCTCGCCATCGCTCAGCCCTCAGCCGGCCCTTGATTTGCGCTCTCAGAATCCGGTTCTCGGTGGCCAAGTACTCGTTGCGTAGGAGTAACTCTTCATCGACCGAGCCCGTGATGTAGGCCGGCAGCGTTTTCCAGTCCATCGATCCTCCGACCGCCTCGGTCATCCGTCGTTCGGATAGCACTATCCACGCGACGACGCTGTGGATTCAAGGCAATGGAAATCGACTGGCGTCCGCTGCAACCTCGCCTGATCGCGGACGTTCGGTTATTTTGACCCTACGGGGAATCGTACGGGCACCGTCGTTTCGAGCCCGTTGACTCGCCAGTCCCTACCGCCGATGCTGGATGCGAATGTCGAAGAACGTCATGAAAAACACCGCCAGCTCCTCCCTGTTCACGGCGATCGCTGCGGTGCTCCTCGTCGGAATCGAGGCGCGCGGTGAGAAGGTCGACTTCGCCCGGGAGATTCGCCCCCTGCTCTCGAAGAACTGCTTCGGTTGCCACGGGCACGACGCTGGGCACCGCAAGGCGAAACTGCGGCTCGACACGCGGGACGGCGCCCTCGCGAAGCGCCGCGGAGGGGCCGCGGCAGTGGTTCCAGGTGATAGCGTCAAGAGCGTGCTCGTCGCGCGCATCAGCGCCGACGATCCCGACGAGCGCATGCCGCCGCCCGACTCGGGACGAGAACTCTCGAAGCGCGAGATCGAGCTGCTCGCACGCTGGATCGACGAAGGCGCCGAGTACGCGGGACACTGGGCGTTCTCCGCACCGCAGCGTCCCGAGCCACCGCCCGTTCGCGACGCGTCCTGGCCGCGGAACCCGATCGATCACTTCGTTCTTCACCGACTGGAGCGCGATGGGCTCGAGCGCGATGGGCTCGCTCCGTCGCCCGAAGCGGACCGCTACACGCTCCTTCGACGTCTGAGCTTCGACCTCACGGGTCTTCCTCCGACGACCGACGAGGTGGCACGGTTCATCGGCGACACGTCTCCTCGCGCGTATGAAGACCTCGTCGAGAGGCTGCTCGAATCGCCCCACTACGGCGAGCGCTGGGCGCGCGTCTGGATGGACCTCGCGCGCTACGCCGACACGCAGGGCTACGAGAAGGACCGCAAGCGAACGATGTGGCCGTGGCGCGACTGGGTCATCGCGGCGCTCAACGACGACATGCCCTACGATCGCTTCACGATCGAGCAGCTCGCCGGCGACCTGCTCCCCTCGGCGAGCTCGCGACAAGTCCTCGCGACGGCTTTTCATCGCAACACGATGACGAACACCGAGGGCGGCACGGACGACGAAGAGTTTCGCATCGCGGCCGTCAAGGACCGCGTCGATACGACGGGAGTCATCTGGCTCGGTCTCTCGGTCGGCTGTGCGAAGTGCCATTCCCACAAGTACGATCCGATCTCACAGACCGAGTACTACCGCATCTTCGCGCACTTCAATCAGACCGAAGACGCTGACCGCTTCGACGACTCGCCGAAGCGCCGCCTGCCCTCGCCGTTTCACTACGCGCAGCATCGAGAGCTCGGCGAGCGTCTCGCGGCCGCGCGCAAGAAACTCGCGGACGCGGGAGCCTCGCAGGACGTCGTCGAGCGCGAGGTCGCCGAACTCGAACGGCAGCTCGAGCAGAAGGCGCTCGCGTCGAAGCCGCCGGAGACACCCATCCTTCGAGAGCTTCCCGAGAACAAACGTCGGCGAACGCACCTCCTCGTCAAAGGCGACTTCCTGAGCCCGGGACCCGAGGTGAGACCCGGTGTGCCCGCCTTCCTGCACGAGTTCGACGGAGCCGAAGCGACGAAGAGTCCCTCGCGCCTCGGCTTCGCCCGTTGGCTCGTGGACCAGAAGAATCCGCTGACGGCACGCGTCACCGTCAATCGCATCTGGTCACGCATCTTCGGCGCGGGCATCGTCGAAACCGAGGAGGACTTCGGCACGCAGGGCGAGCTGCCGAGCCATCCCGACCTCCTCGACTGGCTCGCGACCGAGCTGCGAGACTCGCACCGCTGGTCGCAAAAGAAATTCATCAAGACGGTCGTAATGTCGGCTACCTACCGGCAGACCTCTGCGGTGCGCACCGAGCTCCTCACGCGGGATCCGCGAAATCGCCTGCTCGCACGCGGACCGCGCTTTCGTCTCGAAGCGGAGATGATCCGCGACCAAGCGCTCGCGGTCAGCGGTCTCCTGAGCCGAAAGCTCTACGGGCCGCCCGTCATGCCACCGCAGCCCGACGGCGTCTGGAAGACGGTCTACAACAGCGATCGCTGGACCACGAGTCGCGGAGAGGATCGTTATCGACGCGGACTCTACACGTTCGCGAAGCGCACGACGGCCTATCCGTCGTTCCTCCTCCTCGACGCGGGAAGCGGCGAGGTCTGCCTGCCGCGGCGTGTGCGCACGAACACGGCGACGGCCGCGCTCGTCACGCTCAACGACCCCGTCTACACCGAGGCGGCACAGGCTATCGCACGGCGTGTCGTCGGCGAAGTTGCCGGTGGCGCAAGCGAGCGCGCGAAGTTCGCGTGGCAAATCGTCACGGGACGACCGCCGCTTGCCGAGGAGACCGCGCGCCTCGTTCGACTCTTCGAAGAGCAACTCGCGGACTACCGAAAGCGTCCCGAAGACGCCACGAAGATGGCGTCCGTACCGCTCGGTCCCGTCCCCGAGGGCATGAACGCCGCCGAGCTCGCCTCGTGGACCGTCGTCGCGAGCGCGCTCTTGAATCTCGACGAGACCCTATCGAAAGGATAAGGGGACGAAACTTGCACTCAGGCGCCTACGAAAAGTATCTCGAAGCCGCGACGCGGCGCCACTTTCTCGGCCGCTGCGGACTGAGCGTCGGCGGTCTCGCACTCTCGTCGATGCTGGGCACTGCCCTCGGCGCCGAACGACGCGAGACGAGCGTGCGTTCGTCCGCAAATCCCCTCGCCGCTCGCCGGCCACACTTCGCCCCGCGAGCGAAGAGCGTCATCTACCTCCACATGGCGGGATCGCCGACGCAGCTCGAGCTCTTCGACTACAAGCCCGTCCTCGCGAAGCACGACGGCCAGCCGTGCCCGAAGGAGCACCTCGAGGGAAAACGATTCGCGTTCATCCATCCGAAAGCCAACCCCGTGCTGATGGGACCCGCGGCCGAGTTCTCGCGTCACCCCGAGACGGGCACGTGGACGAGCATCCTGCTGCCGAACGTCGCGTCGATCGCGGATCGGCTCTGCATCGTGCGTTCGATGTTCACGACGCAGTTCAATCACTCGCCGGCGCAGCTGCTTCTGCACACGGGCGACCCGCGCTTCGGCAGCCCGTCGATGGGCGCGTGGGTCACCTACGGACTCGGGTCGGAGAACGAGAACCTCCCGGGCTTCGTCGTCCTCGCGTCGGGCGGCCGGACGCCGAGCGCGGGAAAGAGCGTCTGGGGAAGCGGCTACCTGCCGAGCGTGTACCAGGGCACGCAGTGTCGCAACACGGGTGACCCCGTCCTCTACCTCTCGAATCCCGCGGGACTCGACCGCGCCTCGCGACGACGGCAGCTCGACGCGCTGCGAGACCTCAACGAGATCCAGCATCGCGCCGTCGGCGATCCCGAGACGATCTCACGCATCGCTCAGTTCGAGCTCACGTATCGCATGCAGCTCACCGCGTCGGAGGTCATGGACATCTCGCGCGAGTCGAAGGAGACTCTCGAGCTCTACGGCGCCAAACCCGGCGTCGCTTCGACCGCGGACACGAAGTCGATCGGCGACAAGCCTGTCGCGCAGGGAGAAGATCCGGGCTTCGCGAACAACTGCCTGCTCGCGCGACGGCTCGTCGAGTCAGGCGTGCGCTTCGTGCAGCTCTTCGACTGGGGCTGGGATCATCACGGCGCTTCGCAACCCGAGGATATCCACACGCACCTCCCGATCAAGACGCGGCAGATCGACCGCCCCATCGCAGCGCTGATCATCGATCTCGCACGGCGCGGCCTCCTCGACGAGACACTCGTCGTCTGGGGAGGCGAGTTCGGCCGCACGCCGATTCGCGAGAACCGCGGCGGACGCTACGGCCGGTTCATCGGACGCGACCACCACCCCTTCGCGTTCACGATGTGGATGGCCGGAGGCGGCATCCGCGGCGGACTCGACTTCGGCTCGACCGACGAGCTCGGCTACTACCCCGTCGAAAGTCCGATGAGCGTACGCGACCTCCAAGCGACATTGCTGCACCTCCTCGGGCTCGATCCGTTCCGCTTCGGCGTCCTGCGCAGCGGGCTCAACTCCCGGCTCATCGGACCGACCGACGAGGGGCGCGTGCGCGAGGAGATCATCGCGTGAACGCCGCGCGCGAAACACTCCTCGGATCGCTCCTCTCCGCGAAGCTCGTCGTGGCGGCGCTGGCGCTCTCGTCCGACGCGTCGGTCCACGCCGATGCGAAAGCGTGTGTCGGCGCATACTACTTCGAAGGCTGGTATCACGACCGACCCGGCGCGTTCGCGGCCTTCGCCACCGAGGAGCTTCGGACGCACTTTCCCGATCGCCGCGCGACGTACATGAACGAGTACTGGCGCGACGACTCCGTCGGCGCGATGGAGGCGCAGATCGACCTCGCGGCGGATCACGGTGTACAGTTCTTCACATTCGACTGGTACTGGTACGGAAGCGCCGCCGCGACGCGGGGCGACGGCATCAACGGCGGACTCGAGCGCTTCCTCGTGGCGGCGAACAGCCATCGCATGCGCTTCAGCATCGACGTGATCAACGTCTCCCCCACAGCGATCGCCGCACACGAATGGCGAGCCGCCGTCGACCTCTTGATGACGTATCTCGCCCATCCGAGATACCTGTCGGTCGGCGACAAGCCGCTCCTGACCATCTTCGATCCCGGAGACGCGAACATACCCTTTTCGTACATCGAGGACGAGGCGCGCCGAGTCGGGCTAGCCGGCGTGTCGCTCGCGGCGGACAACCGCGGCTCGAAGTCGCGCTTCGACCACGTCGTGCTCTACAACTCGATCCCGGGCTACGGCGCGGGCGAGCGGGCGATGCCCTACCGGAATCTGACGTACTACACCGACGGCGTGCGGCCGAGGCCCGGGGAGACGTGGGCCGACCCGGGCGTTTGGAATCTGCAATCCTCGGGTGTCGTCCCGGGCCGGCAGTCGTTCATTCCGACCGTGATGTCGGGGTTCGACGCGCGTCCGTGGAATACGCCCGACAGTTGGTACTTCAACAACGAGTCTTTCTGGGTCGAAGGTCGGAACTGGGGCCGCACGCCCGAGAACTTCGCCGGCCATCTTCGAGCGGCGATCAACTGGATCGACGATCATCCCGACCAAGCGACGCCCGAGCGACTCGTGATGATCTACGCGTGGAACGAATTCGGTGAAGGCGGATACATCGCGCCAACCGTGGGAGATCCCGACGGACTCTACCTCGACGCCGTGCGTTCCGTGCTCGGCCTTCCCGACACTCCCGAATTCCGCCGCGCTGACTGCAACGACGACGGGCGCGTCGACGTCTCGGATCCCGTGTTTACAGTGCGCTCGCTCTTCCTCGGCGGCCGCGAGCACACCTGTCGCGACTCGTGTGACTCGAACGACGACGGAATCGTCGACATCTCCGACGCGATCGCCACGTTGACGGCGCTCTTCGACCGCGGGGCGATACCCGCGCCAGGTGCGGAAGACTGCGGAGAAGATCCATCGGACGACGAGCTCGACTGCACGGGCGACGGATGCGGCTGATGTGATCACCGCGCCTCGCCGTGGGGTGATAGGAACTCTCGCCCCAGCCCCCTCCGGAACCCGAGCTCTCTCGGCCCTCTCAAGGCCGCTCTCGGCGCTCGAGCCGCTCTATCGCCCCGCCATTGCCGAACCCGCACTCCCTCAGCGTGCACTGCTGTGTACATCGAGTCGACATCTCACCCGGTCCTGGCGAATCGACGGCAGAACGCGATCGAGCACCCTCCCGCGTCCATGCGCCAGGACCGGGTGAGATGTTGCGCGAGGCGAACTTCACAGCGGATCGAAGCCGCCGAGTGGATCCTGGTTGAACTCCTCGTCGGCCTCGGGCACGAGCTGCCGTCCTGCTCCGGCGAGCTGATCGCCGACACCGATGTTCGAGTGAGTGGAGTGATCCGCCGCCTGCGACCCTTGCCGAGACATCCGTCCAATCGGCCGCCGCAGGCGCTCCTCGAACTCGCTGATCTGATATACTGCGCAGCGGAAATCTATTTGAAAAAGGGTATTCTCATGAGAACCGTCCATCGCCGCACGTTCGTCAAGGGGCTCGCCGTCGGCGCCGCCGGTGTACTGGTCAGTCGATCACCGGCGTCCTTGGCCGAGACTCGATCGTCGAACGAGAGGCTGAATGTCGCTGTCATCGGATGCGGTGGGCGCGGCGGGGCGAATCTGGCCTCAGTTTCGGGCGAGAACATCATCGCCTTGTGCGACGTGGACGAGAAGCGGGCTGCCGGCGGGTTCGCGCAATTCCCCCGCGCCGAGAAATTCCGCGACTTCCGCAAGATGTTCGATCGACTGCACAAGCGGATCGATGCCGTCGTCGTCAGCACGCCCGATCACATCCATGCGCCCGCGACCGCGATGGCCTTGAGGCTGGGGAAGCACTGCTACTGCGAGAAGCCGCTGGCACATTCCGTTCACGAGGCTCGAGTGCTCGCGAGTCTCGCGGCAGAAAAAAAGCTCGTCACCCAGATGGGCACGCAGCACCACGCCGGTGACCACTACCGGCGCACGGTCGAGCTGGTCACGAGCGGCGCGATCGGCCCCGTGCGCGAGGTGCACGTCTGGTGCGGCAAGAACTTCACCGCGCCGTTGCGTTCCAAGGGCCCGCATCCCGTGCCAGGCCACCTCGACTGGGATCTCTGGCTCGGGCCGGCTGCGACCCGACCGTACGATCCTTGCTACGCACCGACGACGTGGCGGTGGCGCTGGGATTTTGCCAATGGTCAGCTCGGCGACATGGGCTGCCACTACATGGACTTGCCGTTTTGGGCGCTGCGCTTGCGCCATCCCACGAGCGTCGAGGCCGAAAAGAAGCCCGCCGTCAACCCGGAGACCTGCCCACCCACGATGAAGGTGCGCTACCGTTTTCCGGCTCGAGGCGAGCTGCCGCCAGTCGAGCTCACCTGGTACCACGGTCCCATTCCCCCAGCCGTCTTGAGAGAGAAGAAACTGCCGGTGTGGAAGCGCGGTGGGTCGGGACCGGTTTCTGGTGTTCTCTTCGTCGGGAATGAGGGGATGCTGATGGCCGACTTCCATCGAAAGAAGCTCTTTCCGGAATCGAAGTTCGTCGGCTTCCAGCCGCCGGATCCGACCATCCCGGACTCGATCGGCCATCACGCGGAGTGGATCGCCGCGTGCAAGCACGGCAGGCCGACAACGTGCAACTTCGACTACTCCGGTGCGCTCACGGAGGCCGTACTCCTCGGGAACGTCTCATTCCGATCCGGAAAGAAGCTCGAGTGGGACGCCGAGAAGCTCAGAACGAACGCCGGTTCGGAGGCCGACGGGCTGCTCCGCCGCGAGTACCGCGAGGGCTGGACGTTGTAGACGTCAATCCTCGAACCGACCGCCTCCAGCCGGGCAGCGGGACTCATCGTAGCTGCACCCCGCGTTGTTGCATGATTCCTCAGG
>CAYZGY010000350.1:0-8152 GCA_964478085.1 uncultured Planctomycetia bacterium | reverse complement strand
GATGGGGATTCCCAGCGATCGATCGATCTCAGATGGCATCGAACCGTGCCGTCCGCTCTCAAGAAGTGGAGCCACACCGCGAGCTGACGGCGCGGCGAAAACCTCGCGTTGCGAAACCGGTCAGTTTTTTGCAACGATAGGGTAGACTCTATGTACGCGTTCACCGCTGCGGGGCTATAGTCGCCGGCCAGGGGCGGCGCTACGCCGAGAGGAGAGACGTACGCGTTCAGCGCTATCCCAAGAAGCTGTTTCCACGCCTGGCGAGAGCATCAATCACGGTTCTGGAGAACGAATACTCTCGAGCCTCCTGCCGACTCGGTGGGTGAATCCCGCCCCGCGAGACGCGAACCCAGGGGTGAAGCTGAACAAGCCCGACATCCGATGGCATCGTCGAGTCGTCGCTCGATCCCGAATCGGCCGCGTTTTCCGCAGAAAAATGACTCGCTTCTTTTCTCTTCTCGCGATCTTCACCTCCGTGACGGCCTTCGCCGAGGACGCTTGGCGCCAGAGCTACGACGCCGGCTACACCGATCGGCAAGGCGCGTACGCCGGCGGCTCGGAGATCATGCACCTCGTCGCTCACAAGGGGCGGCTCTACGCGGCGAACGGGTACTGGGTCGACGCACGTTGGGTGATCCCGCCCGACGCCGAGAAGCAATCGGCGCAAGTGCTGCGCCTCGATCGGCTCGACGGCGAGTGGCAGGTCGACCTCGACGCCGGCCGTGAAAACGAGTTCGACCTCTTCTACATGAAGGGCAACATTCTCAAGTCCGTCACGTTCACGCGTGATGCGAACGGCGAGAGGCTCGCAGAGCCGGTCAACCTGCTGATCTTCGCGTCCGGCTCGAACTTCGAGCGCGGTGGCGCTGTATCGACTTGGGTCCGGAGCGACGAGAGCAGCCAGTGGACACACACGCTCGTGCGCCACGGATCGAGCAACGGCGGCGTGCGTTGGGTGCCGCGCGATATCGAGATCTACCGTGATCGGGTCACGGGCCGCGAGCGCATCTTTCTCCTCCTCGGAAATCCCGGCGTCACCTCGGGCGTCTACGATCCGACACTCCCGGGCAAGATTCGCTGGGATCGACACGTCGAGTTTCCGTTCCTCACCTCGGGGAGCCTGCGCACGCGGCCGCTCGGATTGACGCGCGCGAACGGAGCTCTGTTCCTCTCGGAAGGGAGCTCGATCCATCGACGCGAGGACGGCCCACGCCCTCGCTACACGGAGATTCTCGATCTCGAGGAAGACACCGACACCGACGTCGGTGGCGTTCGCGGGCTGACGACCATCGACAACCCGAACGGCCCCGGCGAGTCGATACTCTTCCTCTGGGCACCGGGTGGTCGATCGCGCAGCCAGGTCAAACGACTCGATCCGGATGGTCGCGGAGGCTACACGCTTCACGACGAGGCGAGCATGGCCGACCTCATGGAGAAGCGGCTCGGCGCCGATGTCACGTACACGCTCGGCGCGCACAACCGCATGCTCGAGATCACGCATCCGGAGACTGGCGAGACGCTTCACATCGTCGGATTCCAAGGCAATCTCCGCGGCAGGAACGAGATCATCTGGCCCGGAAGTCGACTCTACGCCGGCGCGCTCTACGCAATTCGCTCGCGAGACGGCTCCTATCGACTCTGTGAAGTGAACAACGAGTACTCGCGTGGCAAGCCGATCCTCGTTTCTCCGCGCGCGTTCTGTCCTTCACCCTTCGGTGACGGCGGCCTCTTCATCGGCGGTCATGACTCGAGCCGCAGGATTTCGGACGACATGGCGTGGATCTTTCACGCGCCGCTCGAGGTCGCGCTCGGCCTTCGCCGAGGAGCCGATTCGATAGTGAAGCCCGTCGAGTCTCCCGTCGATCCTCGATGGCTTGAAGGCCCGGTCTACGAGCTCCGTATCTACCACGCACGCGAACATCGCTTCGGAGACCTCGTCGACCGGTTTCGACAGCACACCGATCGTCTCTTCAAGCGGCACGGCATGAAGCCGCTCGGCTACTGGGCTCCGAGCGAAGGGACGGCGAAGAACCGACGCCGCTTCGTCTACTTGCTGAAGCACGACTCACGTTACGCAGCCTTCCGAAGCTGGCAGCACTTCACGATGGATCGCGAATGGGAAGCCGTGCTCGACCGACCGAAGTTCCAAGGTCTCCTCTCCGAGAAGCCGACGAGCATCTTTCTCACCGAGCACGAGGGCTCGCAGATCGCTAAGAGCTCGGTCGGCGCGAACGACGGCGCCTTCGAGCTGCGCACCTGGGTCGCGCGAGACGATCAACGCGAGGAGGTGGAGTCTCTCTACGCTCAACAGGTCACCGCCCACTTTGCGGAATACGACGTCGAGCCGATCGGATCTTGGCGACCCTTCGATCGACCCCAGTCCGAGAACACCTTGATCGCGATCCTCCGTCACTCGAGTCGTGCACAGGCCTCGAAATCGTGGGCCGCCCTCGAGAAGAAGAGCGGCGCGCTCCTGGTACGACTCGCACGCGCACCCGAGAGTCTCTTCCTTCGCCCCGTAGAGATTTCGGCATCCGGTTCCTCGAAGAAGCGCTAGAATGCCGGATCATCGATCCGTGTGTTCGGGTTCCCATCGAAGAATCGAAAACCATGATGCGACTCGTTCTCTGCCTCTGGGCGGCTCTCACGCCTGGCCTGCTCGCCGCGAAGGATGGTCCCACGCGGTTGAAACTCCAGAAATCAGATCGTGTCGTGCTTCTCGGCGGGACGTTCTTCGAACGTGCCCAGTCGAGCGGTTTCCTCGAGACCGAATTGACGGCGCGTCACCCCGATCTCGATTTCACGTTCCGAAACCTCGGCTGGAGCGCCGACACTGTCTTCGGCTCGTCGCGTCCGCCGGGACGAACGGGTGCGGTCTTCGGCTCGGAGGAGCAAGGATTCCAGAACCTGCTCCGACAGGTGAACGACGCGAAGCCGACGGTGATCATCGTCTCCTACGGTTTCAACGAGTCGTTCGAAGGCGCGAAGGGTCTCGAGCGCTTCCGCAAGGGCGTCGATCGACTGCTCGGCGAGCTCTCGAAGACGAAGGCTCGCATCGCGATCGTCGCACCTCATCGACAGCGAGCTCCTCGCGGTGGCGCGTACCCGCTCGTGGAGCGGCATCGAGCTCTCGGCGCGTATCGTGACGCTCTTCGAGACGCGGCATCAGATCGCGGCCTTCCCTTCGTCGATCTCTTCGAGTCCTTCTCCGTAGGGGACGCGAGCGATCTCGACCATTCCGGGATTCACCTTCGACCGAGCGGCTACCGAACCATTTCGCCGATGCTCGCGGACGGCCTCGTCGGAAGACCGAGCGCGTGGTCGATCGAGATCGACGCGGGCGCCGAATCGGCTGTGGTCGACGCGGCGGGGGCACGCGTGACGGACGTTCGGAGGGAAGATCAGAAGATCTCGTTTTCGGTCAGGGATTTCAGCCTCCCCGCCTTCGCGAGTCGTGTCGTCAAGGTCGCGGGCCTCTCGCCGGGAAGGTACGCGCTCAGCGTCGACCACGTCGTCGTTCGAGCGGGCGGCGCGACGGACTGGTCGAAAGGGCTCTCCATCAAACACGGACCGGAGTTCTCCCAACGAGAAGCTCTTCGAGAAACGGTCGTTCGCAAGAACCGCCTCTACTTCCATCGCTGGCGTCCGCGTAACGTCGCGTTCCTCACGGGCGAGCGCAATCGCGAGCAGGTGCCCAGCCACGGTGACGTGCCGAAGTTCACTCCCCTCGTCGAAGCCGAGGAGAAGAAGATCCACGAGCTCGCCAAACCGAAGGAGCGGCGATACATTCTCTCGCGCCTGCCCGAGAAGGGAGGTGTCCGATGATGCGATCAAAGCGCGCTCTCTTCCTCATCGCGACGGGCGTCCTCGCCATCCTCTTCCCGGGTGGCGATCTTTCGGCACAACGAAACCTCACGAACATCCCCGACCCCTCTCCCGAGGCCCAACGGAGGACTTTTCAGGTCGCAGACGGATTCGCGGTCAACCTCTACGCGAGCGATCCGCTCGTCACGAAACCGATCCAGATCGCCTTCGACGAGCGCGGCCGACTCTGGGTCGCGAGCAGCGGCGTCTACCCGCAGATTCGCCCCGGCCAAGCCGAGAACGATCGCGTCCTGATTCTCGAGGATCTCGACCGCGACGGCGACGCCGATCGGGTCACGGAGTTCGCGAAGGGACTCTTGATGCCGACGGGCGTGCTGCCGGGAGACGGTGGAGCGTACGTCGCTCTCGGCGGCGAGCTCGTCCACTTCTCTGACCGCGACGACGACGGCGTCTCGGATGAACGCCGCGTCGTGCTTTCCGGCTTCGGCCTCGAGGACACCCACCACGTCTTCCATTCGCTCCGCTGGGGACCGGACGGAAAGATGTACTTCAACCAGTCCTACTACATCCAATCGCACATCGAGACGCCTTACGGTCCGCGACGCCTCGACGGTGGCGGCGTCTGGCAATACGACACGGTGACCGGACGGCTCGAGGTCTTTGTCCGCGGCATGGTCAACTCGTGGGGCCATCGTTGGGATCGCTTCGGGCAATCGTTCTGCACGGACGGCGCTTTCGGTGAAGGCATCAACTACGTCTTTCCCGGCTCGACCTTCGTCGCCTCGCCCGGAACGGTTCGAAAGCTCCGCGGTCTCAATCCGGGCAATCCGAAACACGCGGGCCTCGAGCAGCTCACGGGAGACCACTTCCCGCCGGCCTGGCGCGATCGTTGGATCACCGCCGACTTTCGCGCCAATCGCATCGATTCGTTCACCGTCACCGAAGGAGCGAGCGGCAGCGGTTACGCCGGCAGGAAGCGAGAGAACCTCCTGACGTCGACCCACATCGCGTTCCGGTCCGTCGACATGACCATGGGCCCCGACGGAGCGATCTACTTCGCCGATTGGTACAACCCGATCATTCAGCACGGCGAGGTGAACTTCAAAGACGAGCGCCGTGACCACGTGCACGGTCGCATCTGGCGCGTCGCCGTCGCGGATCGACCGGCGCTCGAGTATCCGAAGCTCTCGGGTGCACCTCTCGCGTCGCTCCTTCGAGAGCTTCGCTCATCGCACGAGTGGACACGCCGTCAGGCGCGACGCCTGATTCGCGAGCATCCCTCGACGGAGACGATCGGCGAAGCGAAGAGCTGGTTCGGAGACGTCGAGAAGGCGTTCGGACATGGCGATTTCGCGGCGAGCGTCGAGCAGTCCCGACTCGAGCTCTTGTGGATTCACCAGTCGAGGGACGTCGTCGATCATGAGCTCTTGCGAACGACGTTGCGATCGACCGAGCCCCGCGTACGTGCCGCTGCGATTCGCGTTCTCGCCGATCCCGAGTGGCGTCGTGATCTGGACGACGCGGAGTCGCTTCTCGCGACCGCGATCCTCGATGAGTATCCGCGAGTCCGCCTCGAAGCGGTTCTCGCGCTCGCCGAAATCGACACGACACAGGCGGCCGAGATCGCGCTGCGAGCGCTCGACTCGCCTGGCGATCGTTGGCTCGACTACGCGATCTGGCATACCGTCCGTCGACTCGGCCCGCGCTGGGTTCCGAGCCTCGAGGCGGGTGACGTCTCGTTTGCCTCGGAGCCGCGCCACCTCGAGTTCGCGCTGCAGTCGGTCGACTCTCCAGCGGTCGTCGATCCGCTCTTTCGCGTGCTCGCCCGTGAGGACCTGGCACCCGAGCGAGCCTCGAACGTCGCTCGCTTGATCGCGTCTCTCGCTGACGCCGATCAGCTCGGTCGCTTGTTCGACATTGCGATCGAGAAGGACAGTCGACATGCTCACGCGACGCTGCGTGCGCTCGAGCTGGCGGCGGAGCGTCGTCGACCCAAGCCGTCGGGAGATCTCGCGCGTGTCTCGCGTCTCCTCTCTGTTGACACCTCGAACACGAAAGCCGCGACCGCCGCACGTCTCGCCGGCCATTGGGGGCTCATCGACTTGCGCCCGCAGCTCATCGAGCTCGCAAGAACGAAAGCGACTTCGGCCCCACTCCGTGAATCGATCTTTCACGCGCTCGCCCGCCTCGACGGATTCAAGAGCCACGAAGTGCTGATCGAGTTCTCGACGGACCAGCACGATCTCACGACACGCGTCGATGCCGTTCGCGCGCTGACTCGACTCGACCCGGCCGACGCTGCCCCGCTCGCCGCCTCGCTCCTGCGAAGCATCACCGTAGCGGCGGAGATCGAACGACTCATCGAGACGTTTATCGAGCGTCGAGGCGCACCCGACGATCTCGCCAGCGCGCTCGAGGATCAGACGATCGGCCTCGACACCGCGAAGATCGCGGTCCGTACCGCGCGCTCCTCGGCGATCGACCACTCCGTGCTCATCACGGCTCTCCAGAAGGCCGGCGGGCTCGAGTCGAAGGCATGGAGCTTCCAAGGTGACGAGCTCGCGAAGTTCCTCAGCGAGATTCGCGATTCGGGTGATGCCGCGCACGGTGAACGTGTCTTCCGTCGCGAGGAGCTGCGCTGCATGAGCTGCCACGCCATCGCGGGAGCCGGCGGTCGCGTCGGCCCGGACTTTTCGAGCCTCGGCGCCAGCGCTCCAGCGGACTACCTCCTCGAATCGCTCATCACACCGAACGCGCAGATCAAAGAGAACTACCCCTCGCTCGTCGTCGCACTTCGCGACGGACGCGTGCTCACGGGAATTCGAGTCGCGCAGTCCAGGGAAGAGCTGACGCTTCGCCTCGCCGTCGACACCGACCTCGCGATTCCGGTCGCCTCGATCCTCCAGCAATCCTCGGGCGGCTCCTTGATGCCGGCCGGCCTCGTCAGCGATTTGACCCGCGCCGAGCTGCGCGATCTCGTCAAGTTCCTCACGCTACTCGGAAAGACCGGAAGCGGCTATGCGATCGACAGCAGGCGCGTCGTCAGGCGCTGGGAGCTGTTGCAAGCTCCGCGCACGATCGGTGCGTCGGTTCGTGTCTCGAAGACGCTGCCCGCAAGTATCGCGACGAGTGAAGAATGGACGTCCGTCTTCAGCACGGTCGGAGGAAGCCTGCCGAGCCGTGAGCTCTCGCGCGACGGGACGACGCCCATCATTCGGTTCCGCATCGACGTATCCGCCGCCGGGCCACTCCGCCTGATGGTCGGCGTGAACTCCACACGACCGAGTGCCGTTTTCGTCGATTCGAAGCGGATCTCGATCGATGGAACCGTCGAGCTCGCGAAGGGCATTCACACGATCACGCTCGTTCTCGAGGAAGGCACGACCGCGAAGTCGCTGTCGATCGAGCTCCTCGATGTGTCAGGTGCGTCGACTCAGGCCTCGATCGTCACGGGAAACTGAGGGAACGTGGGTCGAGTTTTTCCGGGGGAGACCGGAGGAAGAAGAAGATCGGTGGCCGAGGACGCGGATCAGGTCGATCGTGGTCGCAGGTCGAGAGGACGTCACGACGCGGCGCTCCGCTCGAGTTCAGCTTGGGAGCTGGTGGATGGGCGGACGAACTACGCGGACTCCGGGCCAGGTCGCGTATCGATCAGACGCGCGAAGCTCGGGTAGTGCTTGTCGTAGATCCGCGCCAGACCTTGGAGGTCGTCCCAGTCGACGAGGAGCTCGGCTTCTGCGAGTGAGATCCCGTCCCTCGCGCAGTTGTACGCGAAGGCGGAGCGCAGCGAGTTGAACTCTCCCGGGCGGATTCCGGCTTCGAGGGCGGCTGCGCGTACGTCGAGCTGGACGCGGCGGTAGTCCGGGAAGCCGTTGTGGAGGGGAAGGTCGAGCGACTGGAAGACTCGCTCAGGTCGAGATGGCAGCTCGGCGAAGACTCCATGGATACGGCGGAGCTCGCTGACACACTGGTCATCGAGACCGACGTCGACGTCGTGACCGTAGCGCGAGTCGTTCCCGGGGATGCGGATCCAGCAGGTCTCGAGTCGCACTCGATCCCACGTCAGGTAGAGAAGATCGCCGAGACGAAGTCCGGTGCGCAGCCCGAGAAGCACGATCGGGAAGAGGTAGTCGGGCACTCGCCACTTGGCCAACTCCTCGAGATCGCTCGGCAACGGTGGACAGAGCTTTGTCGTTTCACCTCGCTCCTCGAGGGAGAGCTCCTGCGTGGGACTCTCGATGAGTTTCGCTTTCTTCGCGTCTTCTGCGCGCCGGCTATCGGAACGACACGCCGCGAGGAGACGCTTCTGCTCGGCCAAATTCCAAGC
>CAYZGY010000349.1:0-8157 GCA_964478085.1 uncultured Planctomycetia bacterium | reverse complement strand
TCTCCTCACTTCTCTTTCTTGGTCGACTGAGAAGAAAAGGAGTACGCGACGTCGTCCCTTCTTTCATGGGGATCTCGGGGAAAGACGCGATCGTTGGCGCCGGCTGGAGGTCGCCCCGACGTGACGGATCGCGCTGAACGATGGCGTCGATGAGACCTGCGTTGTCTCGCGGAGCGCACCGATCCAATCTGCACCCATTGCATTATCAGCACTTCCCGGCCCTCGGGGGATCGCCGCAAACCCACTCTAAAAACTGAGTTAAGGGCATAAAAAATGGGCGCTTCTAAAATGGGGATTCCAGAAGCGCCCTGGGGCAGTTGTGGGGACCCTTAACCTACTGCGTGGGTCCATCGGCTTCAACAAGAAACGCCCAAAATCGGTGTAGTCTTGGATTACGTTCGGTAACCCAAACCGAACGGTCAGGGGGACTGGTCGAGACCTGACCGGAGCCTGATCGGGCGGCGAAAAAAACCTAGTCCAGCCTGAACGGTACGCTGAGGGCGACGGAGTGAGCAGAACGAAGCCAGCGTTCGAGATACGTCGACGCAGCAAGAGTTCGGTGAGAAATGCAGCTAGCGGTTCTGGACGTCGCCTCTCTCAGGAGCGGACCAGCCGACCACGGATCTGGGAGAACGTCTGCCGGACAGAACCCGAACCGTCGATCTCCTCGAGCAGCCCGCGCTCACGGTAGTACTCGACCAGCGGCTCGGTCACCCGACAGTAGTTCTGGAGTCGCTCGCGCTGGATATCCGGGCGATCATCCCGGCGCCGGCTGAGCTCGCCGCCACAGCCGTCGCAGAGGCCCTCCTGGCGCGGCCGGCGGAAGATCTTGTGGAAGCTCCGCTCACAGGCGTAGCAAACGAGACGGCCGGTCAGGCGCTCGAGGAGGGTCTGCTCGGGAGCGTTGATGAAGATCACGCGATCGATCGAGCGCCCCAGTCGCGCCAGCATCGCTTCGAGCCGCTCGGCCTGGGCGACGTTGCGAGGGAATCCATCGAGAACGAAGCTCTCCCCGTTCGCTTGGAGCAGGCGAGCCTCGACGATCTCGCAGGCGACGTCGTCCGCGGCGAAGCGGCCCTCGTCGATCAGCTCGCGGATCTGCTCACCGAGCTTCGACCCACTCGCGGCCTCCTCGCGCAAGACGTCGCCCATCGACAGACGCCGGCGGCCATCCTCGCTGAGGAACGCAGCCTGGGCGCCTTTTCCGACCCCGGGAGGGCCGAACAGAATCACGTCGCGGGGAATGCGCAACATGGAGAACTCTTCACTTCAAGAACTCGGGGAGGGTTCATTGTAGCGGAAGCGCTCGGAGATTTCAGGGGTTTGTCGGGGACTCTCGCGCACGAGCTTTCGTGGTGGCCGGTGATGCGCTCGGGTATCATCGAGGGGTCGACACGGAGCCACTGCAAGAACCCCCGATCATGCACGAGAACCACGATTTCGCGCGCCGCGCACGATTCTGCATCGCCGCGATCACTCTCTTGGCGTGTTCGTTCCAACCCCTCACCCGGGCCGAGGCGACCAAGTGTTCGCCCGACTCGCTGCACGTCGCGATGCGCGGGAGTTTCCTCCCCTCGATTCCACTCCTCGTGCGTGTCGAGCTGCGCGACGGTAGCGCTGTCTGCCGGGACGTGTGGGATCTCGAGGCGACGATCGATATCGACGGCGAAGGACTGAGCGTCGTCCCCGCCGAGCCGACCGTGCAGCTCCGCAACGGAGTGGGAAGCGTTCTGGTTCGCGTCGAGGCGACGTCGAACATCGACGTCACGGTACGCGCCGGTGAATTCGAGACGACGAAGCGCGTCGATCTTCTCACGACCGAGGGTCTCACGGTCGCGCCGGCCGAGCTACCCGCGGGGCTGACCGAGTGGAGCGGCGTCGTTCACGTGCCGGACGATCTCCTCGTGCCGAGCGGTTCGACGCTGCGCGTTCGCGCGGACACGCTCGTCCTCCTCGGAAGTGTCTCGAGCGGAACGGACGGCGCCGACATCAACATCGAAGGCCGCATCGAGACGCAGGGGTCCGCGACGCATCCCGTCACATTCACCGCCGCCGGCGACGACGACCCCTTCGCCGGAGAAGAGGGCCGCGAGTGGGGAGAGCTCCACCACAACGAAGCGGACGAGTCGGTCTACAACAACACGATCATCACGCTCGCGGGCAACTCTCCGCGCGGTGGGCATACCGGGACGGGCCCCGCGATCCGACCGGACGATTCGACGATCCTCTTTCAGAGCTGCTCGATCACCGACACCGCCGGCAAGTCGATGGAGGCCGATGGCTCCGACATCACGATGCGTGACTGCCTCCTCTCGCGCTCGGTCATGGGACCCGAGGTCGACGGCACGCAGATGATCCTCGAGCGCACGTACATCTTCGAGATGTTCGGCGACGACGACAACGACGGCATCTACCTCCACGATCAACGCGACGGCCAGATTATCCGCCTGCGCGACTGCACCGTCGGTGCGGGCGACGACGACGCGATCGACACGCTCGGCAGCGACGTGACGATCGAAGGCTGCATCGTGCGCGACTTCGCGGACAAAGGGATCAGCGTCTTCCACGACACCGCGCTGGTCCGCCGTTGTCTCATCGTCGGAAACGACATCGGTATCTCGTGCAAGACTGGGAACAACCGCGAATCCATCGTCACCGTCGAGAACACGACGATCGCGGGAAATCGCATCGGAATCGAGGCGCGCAACAAGGGCGGTGACGACGACGACGCGCTCATCTACTACCGTGTCCGCGACTCGATCATCCGCCGAGGCTCCGACGCTGACACGATGACGGTGCGTACCGACTACGAGCACTCGTTCATCGAGCTCAACTACTCGAACCTCACCGAGCTCCCCGAGGACTGGGGCGGCATCGGAAACGAGGGCAACAGCTTCGCAGACCCGCGCTTCATCGACGTGTCGACCAAGGATTTTCACCTCCTCGCCGATTCGCCCTGCATCGACGCGGGAGACCCCGAGAGCCCCGCGGACGTCGACGGCAGCCGCACGGACATGGGCGCCTTCCCGTTCCTCGGCGAGCCGGTGACGCTCTTCGACCGCGGTGATGCCAACGGTGACGGCGCGACGGATATCTCCGACGGCGTCACGATCCTGCTCTTCCTCTTCGGAGGCCACAACGACATTCTGCCGTGCGACGACGCCGCCGACGTCGACGATACGGGTGATCTCACCCTCACCGACGCAGTCGTGTTGCTCAACTACCTGCTCCAAGGCGGCACGCCACCGTCCGCTCCCTTTGGCGACTGCGGGACGGATCCGACGGACGACGCGCTCGATTGTGCGGACAGCTGCTGAGACGACAGTGAGAGTCAACCCTCACTCCCGAAACGCTTGCAGAAGCTCGCGGAGGAGTGCGCGTCTGTGGACGAGACGCTGAATCGCTTCCATCACCAAGTCGTCGGCGCCGCTGACGCGTATCACGGCAACACCGAACGCTCGAGCGGCGAGTAGCACAGGCGGAAACCCGAGATGCTCCGGTCCGTTCTCGAAGCCACGCGTCGAGCTCTCCGCGGAATCCGGGGCGGAATCCGAGATGGCATCGAAGGCTTCACTCGGGCCGGTGACTGCAGCTCGCAGAACCCCACCGGACCACCCTGCCCGGAGTGCGGACGACGACTTCGCACCCACGCGGCGACTCAATGCATGAAATGCGGCGCGTCTTGGGGAGCGAGTCACGAGTTCACCCACGAGCTGAACACTCGTCTCGAAGAGGCGCAAACGCACGGCTCGCCGAGCCCCTTGACCGCAACCAACGTTCGCGAATCGGCGCTGTCTTACTTGACGTTGAACGACGAAGAGATCGCGCGGCTTGGTAAGGACGGGAGGCCGCATCGGAATCTCGTCATGTCCGACGAACGAATCGATGACGCGATCTTCGTCATCTACGTGTTCCATGATGACGCCATCGAGCTCTTCGTCGGCCGAGGAAACGCGCACGATGTGCGAGAGTTCGGAGAGAAACGACTCTACGAAGTCGGGGACCGACTCTCAGACGAGCTCCACCGTAGATTCGAGATCACGACGAGCGAATTACGAATCGATCGCCGAGATGCCGAAGCTTGGCTCGGCCGGTCGTGGGAATGCTCGTAAATTACGCGACCGAATGGCTCTCGAGCGCCTCGCGCACTGCCGCGCGATACGCCTCGATGCGCGGCACGTCCCAATCGACCACCTTCGCGAGATCGTCCCAGCGGCGTAGCTCGAGCGCGCGCTCGAGGTGTAGGGTCGATTCGAAGTCACGACGTTCATCGTCCGAAAGCTTTCCGCCCTGGAGATGGAAGCTCTCCTTCGACGCGCTCGAGAGCGAGTCGTAGTAGCTCTCGTCGGTCGTGCAGAGGTAACGCTTTGCCGGCACGTGGAGACGGATCGGTTCGAGGACTCGTTCGGAAAAGAGCTCTTCCAGGAAGCTCGCGGCGACGTCTTCGTGTTTCCAATCGACGCCCTTGGCCTCCTCGGGGCTGCTCGCAATGAGGTGACCGATGTCGTGCAGGAGCGCGCTCGTGATGAGATCGGAATCGGCGTTCGCCTCGGTCGCGAGGTGCGCGGCCTGAAGCCCGTGCTCGAGCTGCGTGACGCTCTCCTCGTAGCACTCGTCACCGTTCGCCTCGAAGAAGCGGAAGAGGATCGTGACGCGCTCGTCATGGTCGGTAGCGGCTCGCAGGTCTCTGCGGAGTTCGTGAGCGATGCTCATCCCGATGGTTCTCGAAGATCGTTCTCGAAGGATGTTCTCAAATGTCGTTCTCGGTCGTTCGGATTCGCCCATCACCCTATCACAGACGACCTCGATCCCTGTAGACGCTCAGCGGTGATTGCCCTATGATCGCCGCGAACGAGCTTCCCCCGTTTCCGAAATCCGAATCGCCAGCTCCACGAAAATCACGCGAATGGCGGAGATCTCCACAGGTACCTTCACGGTCAACGGACGCAGCTACACTCCGCCCGCACGCCCCTTGGCGGTCATCTGTCTCGACGGATGCGCCGACGAGTACCTCGACACGTCGCTCGCGCGTGGGCGCATGCCGCGACTCGCCGAGGTGCTGCGCTCGGGAGGACACCGCGTGATCGTTCGCGGAGCGCTCCCTTCGTTCACGAACGTCAACAACTCGGCGATCGTCACCGGCATGCCGCCGAGCGTCACGGGCATCTGCGGCAACTTCTTCCTCAACCCCGAGACGGGCGAGGAGGTGATGATGAACTCGCCGGAGTTTCGCCGCTGCGACACGATCCTGACCGCTGCCGCGGACGCCGGTCGACGCGTCGCGTTCATCACCGCGAAGGAGAAGCTTCGAACCGTGCTCGGCGACGGCATCGTCGAGCGCGGCGGCATCGCGTTCTCTTCGGAGAAGGTCGACGAGGCGAAGCTCGAGACGCACGGGATCGATCACGCCGAGGAGATCGTCGGACGTCCGCGCCCCGAGATCTACTCGGGCGACGCTTCCGTGTACGTCCTCGAAGCGGGCGCGAGACTGGCCGCAGCCGGGAAGTCGGACTTCCTCTACCTCTCGACGACCGACTTCATGCAGCACAAGTACGCGCCCGAAGAGCGGGAGAGTCTCGATTTTCACGAAGAGATCGACGCACGCATCGGTCAACTGCTCGACGCGGGCTGCATCGTCGCGCTGACGGCGGACCACGGCATGAACGCGAAGAACTTGCCCGACGGATCTCCACACGTGATCTACGTCGAGACTCTTCTGCGCGAACGATTCGGCGATGGCCTACGCGTGATTTGTCCGATCACCGATCCTTACGTCGTCCACCACGGTGCGCTCGGCTCGCTCGTCATGGTTCACGTCGACACGCCGGATCAGGTCGCGCCGATCATCGACTTCTTGAACACGGTCGACGGCATCACCGAGGTGTACGACCGCGCCACGACCTGCCGCCGCCTCGAGCTCGCCGAAGATCGCATCGGCGACATCTGCGTCCTCAGCGGACGCGACGTAGTTCTCGGAAAGACGCCCGACGACCACGACCTCAGCGTTCTCGAGGGCGGCTTGCGATCGCACGGTGGCCGATACGAGGAGATGGTACCGCTCGTCGTATCCCATCCGCTGAGCACCGAGTACGCCGCGAAGCTCGCGGGCGATCCGCGCAACTTCGACGTCTTCGACATCGCCTGTAACGGCACTCGCGTAGAAAGCTGATCGCCCATCGCACGATGAAACTACCCGCCTACATCGCCGGAGAGAGCGTCTCGACGGGACGCGAGCTCGAGGTCTCGTACCCTTGGGACGGCTCGGTGACGGGCACGGCAGCTCTGGTCGGTCTCGAGCATCTCGAGCAGGCGATCGAGGCCGCACGTGCGCCGGGAAACGAGCTTCCGGATCGTCACGGCCGTCACGCGATCTTGCGAACCGCTGCGACGCTGCTCGCCGAGAGACGTGCGGACTTCGCCGATCTCATCCGCCTCGAGACCGGGCTCTGTCGACGCGAGGCCGAGTACGAGACCGGGCGCACGAGTGACGTTCTCGAGTTCGCGGCGATGGAAGCTCTACGGGACGACGGCGAGATCTTCTCGTGCGACATCTCGCCGAACGGCAAGCAGCGGAAGATCTTCACCTTTCGCCAGCCGCTGCGCCTGGCCGCCGCGATCACCCCGTTCAATCACCCGCTCAACCAAGTCGCGCACAAAGTCGCGCCGGCGATCGCCGCGGGCGTTCCGCTCCTCCTCAAGCCGTCCGAAAAGACCCCACTGAGCGCTCTGCGTTTCACGGAGCTTCTCTACGAGGCCGGCTTGCCCGGCTGGATGCTGAGCACCTTCGTCGGAGAGATCGACGAGGTCGTCACTCCGATGATTCGGCATCCCGACGTCGAGCTCGTCTCGTTTACGGGCTCCGTCGCGATCGGCAAGCGGATCGCGAGCACGGCCGGGTACAAGAAGGTGTGCCTCGAGCTCGGCGGCAACTCGCCGCTGATCGTGCTCGACGACGCGGATCTCGAGCTCGCCGTTCGGCTCGCGGCCGAGGGCGCGTATCGAAACTCGGGACAGCGCTGCACGGCGGTCAAACGCCTGCTCGTTCAGCGGGGCATCCTCGACGAGTTCACGAACGCGCTCGTCGAGAAGACGAAGGAGTATCCTGCGGGTGATCCGGCCGATTCGGAGACGCGCGTCGGCACGGTGATCGACGAAGCTGCCGCGACTCAGCTCGCTGCGCGCATCGAACGCGCTGTCGCGGACGGAGCGAGAGTGCTCTGCGGTGGTGAGCGTCGCGGAGCGCTCCTCGAGCCGACCGTGCTCGCGGACGTGCCGCGTGACACCCAGATGGTCGCCGAGGAGAGCTTCGGACCCCTCGCGCCGATCGTCCCGATCGAGGATCTCGGCGACGCGATCGACTACTACAACAGCGGCCCGTTCGGGCTCTCGTCCGCCATCGTCACGTGCGACCTCGAGCTCGCCCTCGATGCCGCGAAGAGGCTCCGTTGCGGCACGACGAACATCAACGAGGTGCCGGGCTACCGGATCGAAAGCTCGCCCTTCGGCGGTGTCGGCGACTCGGGCCTCGGAATCAAGGAAGGCGTGATCGAGGCGATGAAGTACCTCTCGACCGTGAAGACGTTCTCGCTGCCATGGTGAATCACGACGCCGAGTCCGAAAATCCGTACCTGCTGCTGACTCCGGGTCCGCTTTCGACGAGCCCGACCGTTCGCGCAAAGCTGCTGCGTGATTGGTGCACGTGGGACGATGACTACAACCTCGGTGTCGTCACGCCGATCCGACGGAAGCTCGTGTCGCTCGCGACCGGCTTCGCCGAGGACGACGTCGACAGCAGCGGCTACACGTCCGTCTTGATGCAAGGAAGCGGCTCGTTTGCAGTCGAGGCGACGATCGGGACCGTCGTGCCTCGCGACGGACGACTGCTCGTCCTCGCGAACGGCGCGTACGGTCAACGGCTCGCGCAGATCGCGAGAGTCCTCGAGATCGATCACGTCGTTTGCGACGCCGGCGAGCTCTCCCCTTCCGACGCCCAGGGGCTCGAGAAGCGACTCTCGGAGGACAGCTCGATCACGCACGTCGTCGTCGTTCACTGCGAAACGACAACTGGGCTGCTCAACCCTCTCGCCGAGATCGCCGACGTCGTCCACGACTTTGGTCGCCGACTCATCGTCGATGCGATGAGCTCGTTCGGAGGAG
>CAYZGY010000348.1:0-8176 GCA_964478085.1 uncultured Planctomycetia bacterium | reverse complement strand
GCAACGTCGGCGGCCGCGTCGAGTTTCCAGCGATCGACGCCTTCTTCGAGATCCGCGAGGGGCTCTTCCGCTCCGACCTCAGCTTCGAAATCGACGCATCGACGGGCGGCCCCATCCCGTTCATCGACGGCTACGAGCTCGAGGGGCGTATCGAGGTCTCAGGCTCGTTCACCGACCTGAGCCAAGTCACGTTTGCTGGCAATGGAGCCCTGCGGCTGCCGACCGGATTGGAGATCGCCGTCGACGAGTCGCTGGTCGGGGGAGCGGGGGCGGGCGACAAGGCTGGGGGTGAGGGGGACCCGGCGGCGACGCCCTACCCCATTCCCGAGGGAGCGTGGCCGGTCTTGATCGACTGGAACGGTTCGACCCTGGAATTCGGTTGGAGCGGCAATAACCTGCGGGTCAACGTCGACGACCTGATGTTCCTGCTCGACGCCGGTTTCGAGGTCTCGTTCACCCCCGACGGCCCGAAGGGCGTGCTCGGGGTCAACGCCCAGGTAGGCTTCTGGAAGAAGGATCCCGCCCCCGATGTTGACGATTGGACGCAGCACTACCTGTTCCATGTCAAAGGCGCCACCGAAGGCACGCAAGCCCGAGGCCAGTTCGCGTTTGAGTCGGACGAGGCGGGCAACATCGGTTTCGATCTCAGCCTGCTGAGCGGTCGGGCGGGGCTCGATCCGGCGGTGTTCGGAGAATGGTCGAACGAGGTGGATTGCGACTGGGTCAAGGGAGACCCACCAGTTACCGGCCCGTATATCGAAATCGGGGCGGCCCAGCCCCTGGTCATCCACGTCGAACTCGGAGCGGACGACGACGGCGTCCCTCTGATCCAGGACGTCGGGATCGCGGGCGCGCTGACCTTCGGAGGCCTCGGTGTGACGCTTCCGGGGCTCGAGGAAGGGGGGGTGAGCGTCGGCCTCTGCACAGCGACGCTCGATTTCGACGTCCCCGAGGGCCAGCTCATCCCGCACCTGAGCAACGTCAACGGCTATCTCGAGATCGATCTGCCGGACGGGCAAAAAAAGCTGCCGGACGAGCAAAAAAAGCTCGAGGTCCGGCTCGAGAATGCCGGATGGAAGCTCGGCGGCCTGCCGACCGGAAGGATCGCGCTCGGGCAAGACTTGACCTTCTTCGAGGCGGGTGGCTTCTCTCTGACTCTCATCGGCGCCGACAACTCGGCGTGCACCTTCGAGCCTGGTTGCCTCGGCGAGCAGACCCAGGGAACGGGTCTCTCGATCTGTGAAACAGGGAACGGAACGCTGCGCCTCGACATCGATGGCGGTGCACGCTTCGCCGCTCCGAGCGATCTCGTCTGGAACGACGATCCAGACTCCGGCGGCGAGGTCGGCGCGACGGTCTGCGCGCGCATCTCGATCGACCCGTTCGTCGATCCCCTGAATCCCCGTGTCGAGGTCTACGGTCTCGAGATCCGCGGCGACTTTCGCATCGGCGGATCGGCGGGTCTACTCTTTGCGGGAGCGAGCCTCACGGCCGTCAACATCCAGAGTCTTCTCGGCGGGGGCGACGAGCCCTTCCAGCTCTGCCTCAACGGCACGGTGCAGTTGCCGGGCGAGGGGCCGGGCTTCGGCGTCACGAATGCGTGCTTCCAGTTCGACCCGCTGCGTTTCACGATCGAAGGCGCGGAGCTCATCACGGGCGGCGCCGGGGTCGCGCTCGTCGATGGCCTGCCGATGCAGGTCGAGTCGATCGGCATCCGATTCCTGTGCTCCGAGTCACCCGAGGGCTGCGACGAGCTGTCGGTAAAGGAGTATCTCGACCCGAGCAACATCGAGCTGTTACTGAGCGGTCGCATCTCGCTACCACCCGACAACCCGGTCGTCACGGGAGCGGTGCAGAACGTCAAGATGCGTCTCGACGAGAACGGCAATCCGCAGATCGCGGAGCTCTCGGGCATCGGCATGGGGATCAACGACCTGACGATTCCGCCTCTCGTCCTCGGCGGCGAGGTCTACATCGGCGGGCTCACCGACCTGCCCGATGGACTCTTCTTCGCAGGCAAGGTCGAAGGCAAGTACCAGGGCACGGGAGTCGGCGCGCAGATCGCGTTCAACCTCGACGGGCTCATCGCGCTCTGTCTCGATGTCGACCTCGGCGGCGCGGGCATCCCGCTCGGCTACGGCTTCGTGCTGTCTGGTGTCGAGGGGGGGATGGCGCTCGACCCGCGCTTCGATCCGTGTGACATCCTCTCGACGCTGCCGATCGGTGACGACGGTCGCCCGAACGACGGCGCGGAAGCTGGAGAAGGAGGCGGCGCGGCCGCCCCCGCGTCTCCCCCGGTCCTGATCTCGTGGGAAGAGCTCGCCCGCGCGAACGAGATGGCGAAGGCGAACGAGCTTCTCAGGCAGGCGACCGGTGTCGCAGAGCGGGGGCGACCAAAGGACGCGGACCGAGATCCGCTTCTCGACCTCTTCGAGATCGAGCTCCCCACGATCGACGCACGAGCCGACGGCGGCTTCGAAGGCGGTGGCGCAGGCGGCATCGAGGACCCCGTCGAGCCGCCGTGCCCCCCGCCCGTCGTCGACATCCTCTGCCAGCGTCATCCCGACGATCCCGACCGCGTCATCTACAAGTTCTCGAACATTCCCCCGGAGGTCGTCGACACGCTCCTCGAGTTCGCGGGGATCTCCATCGAGGCGCTCGAATCCGCGACGCCCGAGGCTGCGGGAGAGCTGGCGCGAGCTCTCGCGATCGCCTTTGGAGACTGGCTGCTCGACGCCTGGTTCATCGACCCCGCAGATCCTGACGGCCCCGACGACGTCGGCTTCATCGAGATCGATCTCGCCCGGGAGATCGGCCTCGACATCATCGCCGAAGGTGTCGTCGACCTCGGTGTCGACGCCTTCGAGGCCGCGGTGGAGGCCGCGATCCAGGCGGCTCTCGGTCCGGACAACGAGAGCGTCTACGACGCCCTCATCGCCGCAGCTTGGCACGGCATCCCGTGCGCCGAGCTCAAGCTCGTCGTCGCGGGCTCCTTCAGCTACACGGGCGTCTCGAACTTCGCGTCGCTGACGGGTCGTATCACACTGGCGACGGGACCGCAGGTCGGTCTCGGCGGCTCGATCGACGTCTGGGGCATTCCGGTCGCCGAGGCGCAGGGCTTCTACTCGGTCACCGACAACGAGGGCGACCTCAATCCTTCCCTCTGCGCCACGGTCGACGCGGGCCTCGGCCCGTTCGAGCTCGGGCAGATGCGCGCGGGCTACACGTGCGACGGCTGCTACTCGGGCCTCTTCGCCGCTCTCGGCAACTTTGCGGTCTGTCTCGTCGACGCTGATCCCGGCACGCTCGACGCCGTCGCGGAGATCCTCCGTCGCACGGCGACGGGAGAGCTGCGCGAGGAGCTCGACTCGCTCACTTCCGCCGATCTGCGCCTGCGCACGCTCGCGCTCTTCGAAGACTCGGAGCTGACGGAGGACCAGGTGATGTCATTCTTCGCCGACTTCCTCTCCCAGCAGACGGGCGCGCTCGCGGGCGATTTTCTCGACTGCGTCGCGGAGCTCTTCACCGGAGCGCTCGAGTCGATGAACCCCGAGATCTACCTGCGCGGCAACGTGACGCCGAAGTTCTTCGGCATTCCGCTCGCGACCGACCTCGTCGCATTCGATCTTCTCGCGAACAAGACGACGTTCACCGCCAACTTCGGCTACTCGCCGTCCGGCCTCCTGAGCATGGCCGTCCGCGTGCCGATCTTTCCTCCGATCGATTTCGCGTCGGTCGGCTACAACCTCGAGGTCGCCGACTTCGACGACGCCGCGGAGCTCTTCCTCGGCGGCGTACGCGGCGAGATGACCCCGGCCGAGGTCGCTCGCCTCGCCGAGACTCGCCTCCTCGAGGCCTTCGAGAAGGCGACGTACACGTTTGAATACGAGGTCGAGCTCGCCCCGCTCGGCATGAAGATGGCGGAGAGCTCGGGGCGCTTCCTGATGCCCGACCTGACCAATCACCCACGTGCACGACAGCCCGGCGATCCGTGGCTGCGCCCCGAGCTTCGCGACTTGCCGACCCGCGTCGAGATTCTCCAGGCGCTCACCGCAGCACAGCTCCTCGGAGACGCGAGATGGAAGGGTGACAAGTTCTCACTCATCGAAGGCGCCTATGAGTTCGACGATCCCGACATGCTCGGGCGTCTCGCGGGCCGTGATCTCATCAGCGATTTCTTTCCGTACGGAGGCGTCGTCGGGGCGGGCATCCTGCGTCTACCGAACCTGCTCGCCGAACGGTTCCCCCCCGAGGTCGGCACGGTGCTCGACGGAGAGGCGGACCCCTTCGCGCGCCTCTCGGCGGCCCAGGTCGTCATCGGGCACATCTTCTCGACGACGGACATCGGCACGATGTCGTACCACTTCCCCGCGCCGAATCCGCCGGTCTTCGAGATCGACGACGGCGATGGCGGGACGCGTCCGGCAACGCGGAAGGAGCTGATCGAGACACTGCTCGCGTTCGACTTCGAGACCTTCCAGACGGCTCTCGAGGCCGGCACGGACGAGGTCGACGATCTCCTCTCGATCGGCGAGGCCTTCTTCGAGGGGCGCGTCGCGCCTCGGCTCTTCGGCATCGAGCTCGCGCGTGGCTCGCTCGTCGTTCGCGAGGGTCGTTTCGAGTACTCGGGCTTCCTGCGAGGCGTCGGTCAGGGCGCCGGAGGTGGCGGCGCGGGTGGCCCGATCTCGTGGATCAACGGTTTCGTCGCCCCCGGATCCCTCGGTAGCTCGACCGTGGATCTCGCGATCGACTCACGCAACCAGGACGAGGCCCCGGCCGAGGCGCTCGAGGATGCCTTCTCGTCGATTCAGGAGCGTCTCTCGGACCTCGCCTCACGCGTCGAAGGCGGCGAGGAACCGAACGTCGAGATCGAGGCCGCTCTGCGCGACCTGCGCGATGAGATCTTCACGAGCCTGCCACGCGCCAGCTTCGAGGCTACGCTCGAAGGTTTCCGCTTTCCCGCGCCTCTCGATACGCTCGTCGGCATCGAAGGCGACGTCTCCGCTGGACTCTTCGCTTACTCGCCGATGTACGACTGGGACGAGAACGCGACTCCGATGACACCGCTCGAGAAGGCACGCAACGTCGGCGGTGTCGTCATCTCTGCCAGCGTCTCGGGAGAGAACGGCTCTGGAGGGCTGCTCGTCGGCCCTCCGGGTCTACCTCGCCTCGCGATCGAGAACCCGACGCTCGAGCTCGCGCTCCTCTTCGATCCCGATTCCGTCATCCCCGACATCGAAGGCAGCATCACCGCGGATTCGGCGACGCTCGGTGGACTGTCCCTCGAAGGCATCGCATTCGAGATCTCGAGCGACCCGGCTCCGGGCGAGCCGATCCTCCGCGGTGACGCGACACTGGCGGGATCGTCGCTCGATCCGAACGGCGCCCTCGCGCTCACGCCCCTCGACGGTGACGGCGACGGCATCCGCGTATCCATCGAGCTGCTCGCCGGCGAGGAAGGCGAGGCTCCCCGGTTTGACGTCACGATCGACCCGGCCCAGATCGAGCTGACCTCGCGCGTGATCGGTGGGTCGATCGTCGCGCGACTGCATGGCGCCGGCGGACTCGAGGAGCGCTTTGGATTCTCGACGACCGATCCCTGGTCGATCGCCGTCGAGATCGAAGGCAAGGTCGAGATCGTCGATCCCTTGACACGGCAGACGATGCTCTCCATCCTACTGCCCACGCAAACGGGCGCGCTGAGCGGGGCCGGTCTCGAGTCGTGGATGCTCGACGTTTCGATTCCGGCGGATGTCGAATGCATCCTCTTCCCGCGGCGCGGCGCGCCACTTGAGACCTCGTTCGCCGTCTCGGGCGGCGCGGGGCGACTGTCGGTCGATTCGAGCGGCAACCTCGACGTCGAGCTCGCGGGACCCGAGCTCGTCTTCCCCAACCACTTCCGACTCGGCGGTGGCACCGCGCGCCTCGTGCGAGATGACATGTCCGTCATCGCGCGCCTCGAAGGCCCACAGCTCACCATATTCTCGGACGCCCCCTTCGAGAACGACCCCATCGCGCTCGGCGCGGGAGTGGTCGAGATCGACTCGAACGGTCGGTTCGTCTACGACTCGGGCGAGCAGACCGTCGGGCTACCCGGCACCTTCATCGCGAGCGGTCAGCTCCAGTTCGGCTACCTCCCCTCCGGTGCCGCAGACGGCGACCTGTTCCTCCCCCGAAGGATCTTCGAATTCGGACAGATACGCGTCGGGGAAGGTCGCCAGATCTCCATCGAGGTCATCAACCGTGGTAGGCGAAGCATCGCGGTGACCGCGGAGAGCACGAGACCGACGCGCTTCCGCCTCAAGCCGTCGACCTTCCACCTCGCGGCGGGCGCTTCGCGCTTCGTAGAGGTCGACTTCGTTCCGGACGCGGCGGGCCGGGCCGCAGCGGAGGTCTTCTTCTCCGATGGCGCGAGCTCCCAGATCGTGAGGGTCTCCGGAACGGGGGTCGGCCTCGGCGGCATCGTCCTGGACAGAGACCAGATCGACTTCGGCTCGCTGACGCGAGGACGCTCGGGGCGTGAGGAGCTCGTCCTCACCTCGGTCGGAAGCGAGGCGCTGGAGATCCGTGATATCCAGGTGCCGCGTGGGTTCAGAGTGACGCTCGACGGCGTGCGACCGAGGACACCGTTCCCGATCGATCCGCTCGAGACCCGGGTGCTCGACATCGACGCCACACCGGAAGCCCTCGGCGTCTTTGGCGGCGACCTTGTCCTCGAAACCAGTATCGGCAGGCAAGTCGTGACGCTCAGAGCCTCCGGCTCGACGCCGCAGTGGTTTGTCTCCTTCGCCGATTTCCTCGGCATCCGCGATGGCTACTTCCGCGGCGCCAACGGGTGGTTCGTCGGTCGCCGCGGACTCCTCGTCTCTACGCTCGACGAGGGGCGCACCTGGAGCCGCCTGCGGGTGCCCGGCGACCCCGATCTGAGCTGCATCGCCGTCGACGATCGTGGTGCGCAGGTCTGGGTGATCGCAGAGGACGGAACGCTCTTCCGCAACGCGGGCACGAGCTTCACCCCGTTCGCCAGTGCCGTCCTTTCGGGGAGGACCTTCCGCGACGTAGCGGTCCACCGTCAGGGAGAGACCGGCTCCCCCGCCGCAGCCGGCACGCCGTCTTTCGCGACCCTCGTCGGCGACGGCGGCGTTATCCTGCGACAGGTCAGCGAGAATGACTTCCGATCGGTCGGTCTGCGCGGCAGGAACCCGCCCGACCTCCACGCCGTGGCATTCCGCGGCGAGGACGGCCTTGCCGTCGGTGACGCCGGCACGATGCTGAGATCGCAAGGCGCCAACGGGGCCTGGACGCCGATCGAGCTTCCCGTCGGCGGCGGCGCGGGCGGCACCGCGCCTGACCTGCGTGACGTCGCGATCGACTCCGATGGCCGTTTCCTCGCCGTCGGTCGGGGCGGATACGTTCTGCGAGGCTCTCTCGGCGTCCGGAACGGAGAGGGTGCCGAGCCCTTCGTGCTCAGCACGCACCCGCTCCTCGATGGCGTCGATCTCGAGACCGTCGCCATCGCCGGCCAGACCGCCTGGACGGCAGGCGTGCGGACCTCCCGCGGAGCTTCGGAGCCCGTCGTGCTGCGAACGGTCGACGGCGGCGTCAACTGGCAGGAGGATCGTCTGCTCGGGGATACGGGCTTCGTCGCCGCTCCGCGCGCGCTCGGCGTCTTCACATCGAAGACCGGGGTCCACGCCATGCTCGCCGACGACAGCGGCAAGATCCTCGTGCGCGTTCCTTACGGCGCCGAGCGCATCTTGCTGACGTCTCCTCCGGAGCTGAGCTTCCCTGCGCAGTCGGAGTCGGCGAGGCAGGTACGTGTCGTCACCGTCGAGAACCGCGGCACCGAGCCGCTGAGGGCTCGACCGTCTATCATCGGCTCGACGGATTTCACTATCTCACCACAAACAGAGGTCGAGATAGCTCCAGGCGCCCGGGTGTTCTTCGAGGTCGCCTACACGCCGTTGGGGGCCGGCAGCGACGAGGCTAGGGTGGTTTTCGTCTCGAACGACTCCTCGGGGTTGGCGGGGCCCTCCGGGCCCGGGCAAATCCGCCTCTCCGGGTCTGCCTTCGCGAACGTCTGGGAGGAGTTCCGGGGGGGAAGCGATGCGGGTGAGCAACTGACGTCGCTGGCATTCGCCGACGACAACCAGGGCTGGGCGATCGGGAGGAGCAC
>CAYZGY010000347.1:0-8180 GCA_964478085.1 uncultured Planctomycetia bacterium | reverse complement strand
GCTTGCCGAGACCGCTCGGTAGACTCGATCAGCTTGCCGAGACCGCTCGGTAGACTCGATCAGCTTGCCGAGACCGCTCGGTAGACCGATCCGGCGCCGACGAGATCGCTCATCGCCATTCCGATCGACTTGAACATCGTGATCTCGCTGTCGCTCTCGCGCAACGGGCACGTTCGCGCGCACATCTCGGTGAGCTCGCCGACGACGTGGTCCTTGTCGATGACGCCTTCGGAGATCGGCACGAGCACCTCGCCCGCTTCCTTGAAGCAGTTGACGCGGCTGTCGGCGTAGAGCTTCGACTTGACGACGAGCGCCGTGTCGCACTCGCGCTTCGTCGCGTGGTGGTTGCCGATGAAGTCGGTGTGCGTGCCTTCCTTGACCCAATCGCCGAGGACGAGCGGCTCGTGCGAGCCCGTGACGCTGACGATGATGTCGGCTTCGCCGCAGGCCTTCTCGAGGTCCGAGGCGACCGAGCACTCGATGCCATCGAGCTCGCCCGACATCGTCGCGACGACCTTCTCGGCGTTCGCCGGCGTGCGACCCCAGACAAGCACCCTCTTGATCGGGCGGACGCTCACGTTCGCGCGGATGCTGTAGGTCGAGAGGTTGCCGGTTCCGAGGACGAGAAGCGTCTCGGAATCCTCGCGGGAGAGGAGTCGCGTCGCGAGACCCGAGATGCCGGCCGTGCGCCAAAAGGTCACGCTGGTTCCGTCGACGAGCGCGAGGGGCTCACCGTGCGCGCGATTGAAGAGCAGGATCTTCGAGTAGAGCGACTGGTAGTCGGGGGGCGGATTGTCCGGAAAGTAGGTGAACGACTTCACGCCGATGATCGAGTCATTCCACGAAGGCAGGAGCGCGAAGGCGTCGTGGTTGTCGTCCTTGTCGTCGAGAAGGAAGACTTGCCGCGGCGGCATGTTGAACGGCTTCGAGTAGGCGGCTTCGAGGTCGTCGACGAGGCCGGGGTACTGGAGATTCGCGTGGACTTCTTCAGCGCTGATAATCTTCATGTTCGGACTCTCTGGCGGATCGGTATTGTTCAGTTCGCGTGTGAGCTTCCCGAACTAACATTTTCATCCGGAAACATCCAGTTTGACGGGGAAACATCCGACGATGCGAGAGTAGGATAAGCGGGCTCCGGCTCCGGCTCTGGTCTGAAGCCCTCGAAAACTCTGATATGCGAAACATGAACTCTCGCAACGATCACCGCTCCCTTGGTGCCCGTTCTGTCGTCTTCTCGCTTGGCTTCGTTGCTGCGCTGATCATTTCTTCGCAGGCTTTCGCGCAGGAGAAGAAGAAAACCGTCCCCGTCTTCGTCGACGGCGAGGCGCAGATCGTCGAGGGCTTCAAGGACTCGAAGAAGTGGATCCGTCACGATCTCTGGGTCGAGACGACGTTCGACTCGGACGGTGACGGCAAGCTCGATCGCATGCACGTCGACGTCACACGCCCCGAGCAGACGAAGACCGAGGGGCTCGAGGTTCCGGTCGTCTACGTCTCGAGTCCGTACTTCTGTGGTACCGGGTCGCTCGACAAGAAGCATTTCTGGGATCCGCGTCAGCAGGTCGGCGGCAAGCCGCCGATGCACCTCCAGCCGCCTCCGATCAAGCATCAGGAGAAGCGGCCGACGATCTCGCACTCGCACATCAACGATTGGGTGCCGCGCGGCTTCGCCGTCGTCCACTCCTCGTCGCCCGGCACCGGGATGTCGCAGGGTTGTCCGACCGTCGGTGGGGAGAACGAGTCGTATGGCCCGAAGGCCGTCATCGACTGGCTCTGCGGCCGCGCCGATGGCTTCACCGCGCCGACCGGTGGCGAGAAGGTCGTCGCCGATTGGTGCACCGGCAAGGTCGGTATGACCGGCACGTCGTACAACGGCACGATTCCGCTCGCCGCCGCGACGACCGGCGTCGAAGGGCTCGAGGCGATCATCCCGATCGCGCCGAACACCTCGTACTACCACTACTACCGTTCGCACGGACTGATCCGTCACCCGGGCGGTTACATGGGCGAGGACATCGACATCCTCTACAACTTCATCAACAGCGGTTTTCCGGCGCGACGCGACTACTGCAACTCGAACGTACGCGACGACGAGATGATGAAGAACTTCGATCGCGTCACGGGCGACTACAACGAGTGGTGGGCCGGTCGCGACTACCTCAACCAGCTCGACAAGCTGCGCGCCGCGACGCTGATGGCGCACGCGTTCAACGACTGGAACGTCATGCCCGAGCACAGCGTCCGCATCTACAAGGCGCTTCAGAGAAAGGGCATCCCCGTGCAGGCCTTCTTCCACCAGGGGGGGCACGGTGGTCCGCCACCGATGAAGATGATGAACCGTTGGTTCACGCGGTACCTCTTCGACATGGAGAAGGGTGTCGAGGACGACCCGCTCTCGTGGGTCGTGCGTGAAGGCAAGAAGCGGACGGAGCCGACTCCCTACGCCGACTATCCGAACCCGGCGGCGCGTCCTCTCACGCTCGAGCTCTCGAAAGGCGGCCACCAATCGGGCGGCTTGGCGATTCGCGGGACAGGCAAAGAGCGCAAGAAGCAGGGGAGCGAGGTTCTCGTCGACAACTACTCGTTCGATGGCAAGACTCTCGCGAAGGCCGATTGGACGAATCACCGTCTTCTCTACAAGCTGCCGAAGCTCGAAGGGCCGCTTCACATCTCGGGGACGCCGCGTCTCAAGATTCGTCTCGCGTCGAGCAAGCCGGCGGCGAACCTCTCGGTCTGGCTCGTTTCGCTGCCGTGGAACGACAAGGGCAGGATTTACGACAACGTGATCACGCGTGGTTGGGCCGATCCGCAGAATCACGAGTCGATTGACAAGAGCTCGCCACTCGAGCCCGGGGAGTTCTACGAGCTGAGCTTCGAGCTTCAGCCCGACGACCATGTCGTGCCCAAGGGGCAGGAGATCGGACTGATGATCTTCTCGAGCGATCGCGAGTTCACTCTCTGGCCCGATCCGGGGACGGAGCTCACCGTCGACCTCGACGCGACGACGATCGAGATTCCGGTCGTCGGCGGCGAAAAGGCGGCGAAGCGTGCACTGGGTCTCGCCGAGCCGGAGCGTCGGCGTATCTGACACACCGGCATCGGCGGTGGGGTTTTTCTGGCCGCGAGAGACGCCGTCGGGGAACCTGTGGCCATGCCGAAACGAGTTCAGAAGGTCACGGCTCCCTTCATTAGCCTCGGTGTCGCCGTCTGCGTCTCTACGGTCATCTTCGCGTGAGATGAGATCCTCGAAGGTTGGTACCTCCACAAGCTCGCGGAGGAACTCCTCGGCAACGTATTCGCGCGGGCGGCGCAAACGACTGTAGGCCACCTGAGCGACGAGCGCTCGTCTCTTCCCGAGCAGGGAGACTTCGCGGAAAGATCCGCGAAAGCAAAAGGGTGCAGATTGGATCGGTGCGCTCCGCGAGACAATGCAAGTCTCATCGACGCCAGCGTTCAGGCATTGGCGGGTTTCAGCGACGAAGAGCTCGAACGAAACGGCCGCTTGGACGCCGAATCGACTTCTTCAACGGCCGGTTTCTGAGGTCCGGTTTTTGAGATCCCGTGGCCGACCTACCGACCTTGCCCCACAACTGCCCCTGGGCGCTTCCGGAATCTCACTTTCCGAAGCGCCCATTTTTTTGGCAAGCGGTGCTGCGTAGGGCGGTGCGCAGCTCGTTAGAATGAATGGCACACGAAACGCGGAGCCATTTCATGACGACCCAGAGTTTCTTCGCACGTCCGAAGTTTTTCGCCGTCCTGCTCGTGGTCTCTGCCCCGAGTCTTCAGGCTGAGGGTTCGAAAACCCCGCTCGAAGTCTTCGAAGATCGAATCGTCCCGATCTTCAAGTCTCCGAAGCCGTCGAGCTGTGTGCAGTGCCACCTGGCGTCGGTCGACCTCAGGGAATACATCCTCCCGTCTCACGAGGCGACCTTCGCTTCGCTTCGCGCAGACGGGATGATCGACCTCGACGATCCGAAGAAGTCGAAGATCCTCGAGCTCATCACGATGGGCGAGAAGGATCACGACCGTGGCGCGAAGCTCATCCACGAGAACACGCGCAAGGCCGAGTACGAGGCCTTCGCGGCGTGGATCGAAGCGTGCTGCAAGGATCCGAAGCTGCGCGCGTTGCCCGCGCCGAAGCCCGAGAAGCGGGCGCGGCCGAAGCTCTCCGACGCCGTCATCCGTCACACGCGAAAGAGCCGGGTGCTCAATTCCTTCGTTCGAAACATCTGGTCGCAGCGTATGCGTTGCTTCCCCTGCCACACGCCGCACGAGATCGATCCCGAGAATCCTAAGCACGCACGTGCGCAGGAGAAGACCGCCGGGTACGAGGAGGAGTTCGGCAAGGAGGTCGCCGAGCGATTGAAGATCTTCAAGAAATCGCCGCTCGAGACGATGCGCTACTTGATCGCGGATAGCCGCAAGACACCGAAAGATCGCCTGCCGCTCGTCGACCTCGATCACCCGCGCAAGAGCCTCTTGATCCTCAAGCCGACCGCACGTCTGCCGAAAAAGACGGACGACGGGCGAGAGCCGCCCTCGTACGTCGAGCCGGTCTCTCACATGGGCGGGCTCAAGATGCACGTCGACGATCAGTCGTACAAATCGTTCAACGCGTGGATTCGGGACTACTCGAAGGTGACGCGCGGCGAGTACAAGACCGTCGACGAGCTTCCCGCGGATAATTGGCAGCCGACGCAGCGCGTCCTGATGATCCGGGACACGCCCGAAGCGTGGAAGCCGATGACGCGTGTGCAGCTGATGGTCCACGCATGGGATGAAAAGCGGAAGGCCTGGAGCGAGGAGCCCGTCGCTTTTACGCAGGGTACGATCACTCCGCGTGGGCGTGTCGTCGGACCGCTCTTCCTGTTTCGCGAGAAGAAGAAGGGCTTCGTCCGAGTCCAGCACGTCCAGCGAGCGACTCTTCCCGCGGCGCGTTACTTGATCAAGGCCTACCTCGATCAGCAGAAGACGCTCGCGAAGGATCCGACCGCGTTCCTGACGAAGGCCGATTTCGTCGGGCAGGCGGAGATCGAGGCGAAGTGGAAGCTCGGATTCCGCAATGCCGAGAAGTTCGCGGGCGATCTCTTCGTGAAGGAAGTTCGTTGAAAGTCTCTGCGCGATGGCTCCTCGGCGCGGTTCTGATCGGATCCCTCCCCGCCTCTGCGGCGGAGGTTCCTTCGGACGACCTCGTGTTCTGGGCCGACGCGACCGGCCTCTCTCGAGACGGCGCCCGTTGGTTAGATCGCAGCGAGCGACGAAACGACCTCGCGCAAGCCGTCGCCTCGAGAAGACCCGCAACGAAGCCCGACGCGGCCGGATTGCCGACCGTCGCCTTCGACGGTGATGATCGTCTCGAGCGTGCCGCGCTTCGCGGTTTCTCCAGCGGTGATCAGCCGTTCCACGTCTTCGTCGTCCTGCGAGCGACGATGCACGGCGATCGGCCGAATCCTCGCCTTCTCGAGCTCGGAAAGCTCGGGCCGAATCCGGCGAAGGGGGACGGACGACAACGCGCATTTTGGTTCGGCTACCAAAATGACGGGCGCGTGCGGCTCGGGATCACGCACGGTGACGAGGCGCGCGCCAACACGATCGCGTGGGACGGTCGTCTTCACGTGCTAGAGTTTCGCTACGAAGGCGCGCAGCGTTGGTCGATGTGGATCGCCGGCCGCGAGCGCGGCTCGGGCGTGGTCTCTCAGCGACCCTTCCGCGGGGTGGAGGGCGAGGTCGACCTCGCGGTGGGGCAGCAAAGCCACGCGATTCCGGCCAACACATTTTACCGAGGCGGGATCTCGGAGCTGTTGATCTTGTCTCGCGCTCTTGACGATGCCGGTCGCGCTCCGATCGGCCTCTACCTCGCGACGAAGTACGGACTCGACACCGAGTTCACACCGCCTCCGCACTACGAACGTGACATCGCGCCGCTGATTCAAGAGCACTGCGAGTCGTGCCACCGTCCCGAGAAGACGAAGGCGGGTCTCGACCTCTCGAGTCTTGCCGCGATCGTCCGAGGCGGGGACAGCGGTCCGGCGCTCGTGCGAAGTCACCCTCGACGGAGCAAGCTTCTTCGACTCGTCGAGGCGGGGGCGATGCCACCGTCAAAGAAGAAGCGCCTCTCGCCCCGGGAGGTCGCGACGATTCGTCGGTGGATCGAGGCCGGGCTGCCCGCCGACGTCGAGGTCGCCGATCCGCCTCCTCGTGAGCTCGTCTCGGCGAAGGATCGTGACCACTGGGCGTTCCGGCGGCTTCGGCCGGTCGGCGTTCCTGCGAACTCGGAGAGGGGTGACGCACGCTTACCTGTCGACGCGTTCCTCCTCGCGAAGCTCGAGTCTCGCGGTCTCGAGCTCTCGCCGATCGCAGATCGACACGCGCTCGTCCGTCGCGTCTTCCTCGACGTGCTCGGGCTCCTGCCGACTCCGGACGAGATCGACGAGTTCGTCGGCGACGCGCGCCCCGATGCCTACGATCGACTCGTCGACCGCGTCCTCTCCTCGCCGCATTTCGGGGAGCGGTGGGGGCGTCACTGGCTCGACGTCGGTGGCTACTCCGATATCGGCGGCGCCGACAACGACGCGATCCAAGGCGACGGAACGGTTCGCAAGGTGCAGAAGGGCAAGTGGCGCTACCGCGATTACGTCATCGCCTCGTTCAACGACGACCTGCCGCTCGATCGTTTCCTTCTCGAGCAGTTCGCGGGCGACGAGCTCGTCGATTGGCGTTCCGAGAAGCCGATCTCCGCGGAGGCGCGAAGGCTGCTCATCGCGACGGGGTTTCTACGCGCCGGGATCGACGACACCGACGAGAACGAGCTCAACACGCCCGATCAACACCACTTCACGTTGCAGCGGACCGGTGAGATGGTCGCGACGGGGCTCCTCGGCTTGACATTCGAGTGCTCGAAGTGTCACGACCACAAGTTCGAGCCGATTCCGCAACGGGACTACTATCGACTGCTCTCGTTCTTCGAGCCGGCGTTCTCGACGCAGTATTGGCTCCAGCCGGCGAAGCGCGAGCTCCGCATTCCGGATGTGATTCAGGCCGTGTACGACGTCGACTTGAGCTCGTCGACGCGTGTTCTATATCGCGGCGAGGTCGAGCGACCACTCGAGGAAGTCTCGCCGGGTTTTCCGGTCGTGCTCTGCGATTCCGAAAAGAGCGCGCTTCTCCGGGAGGTGGAGCTCGAGCGGGTCGGCAGGACGACCGGGCGTCGTCGTGCGCTCGCCGAGTGGTTGAGCTCTTGGGGCGACCCGAGCGGAGCGCTCGTCGCGCGCGTCTGGGTCAACCGCGTTTGGGAGAAGCTCTTCGGGCGTGGTCTCGTCGCGAGCGTCGGGAACTTCGGTCGGACGGGGTCGCCGCCGACGCACCCCGAGCTGCTCGAGTGGCTCGCGGGGGAATTCGTGCGCTCGGGGCGCCGGACGAAGCCGATCGTCGCGGCCTTGCTCCGTTCGCGAGCGTACCGCCAAACCGGGCAAGAATCCGCGAGTCATGCGAAGGCGCGTGAGATCGATCCGGCGAACGAGCTCTACTGGCGGTCACGACTGCGCCGACTCGAGGCCGAGATCGTGCGCGACTCGATTCTCTGCGCGTCGGGCTCTCTCGATCGGAAGGTCGGCGGACCGCCTCTCGACCTCGAGATGCGCAAGGATGGTCGATTCGTCGTGCGAGCGAAGGGGCTCCCGAGCCCTGCGGCAGCGTATCGACGGAGCGTCTACATCCTCGCGCGCCGCAACTACCATCTCTCGATGCTCGACGTCTTCGATCAGCCCGCGATGGGCAAGAACTGTGTCGAGCGACGACCCTCGGCGGTCGTCTTGCAGTCGCTCGCCATGCTCAACGATGAGTTCGTGATCGAGCAGGCGCGCGAGTTGGCGCGTCAGGTCTTTCCTGAGAAAGATCGTGTCGGGGCGGCGTTCGCGCGTGTGCTTTGTCGTCCTCCGACGGAGGCGGAGCGCGACACTTGTGACAAGTTTCTCGAGGAGCAAGCCCGTCAATTCCGTCAGGCCGTCACTGGTGCTCCGCCGCTCCCTGTCGAGATGGAGCGGAGCGCCGTGATGCAGCTCTGTCACGTCTTGCTCAACACGAGCGAGTTCTTGTACGCTCGATAAGTCATGCGGACCGAACCTTTCACCCGACGACGATTCCTCGCAGGCGCGAGCTGCGCGCTCGCGGCGGGAGGCGTC